>NZ_AJFC01000244.1:0-1084 GCF_000256505.1 Rhodococcus sp. P14
CGAACGCGACCTTGCCCTCGCCGGGGCCGGTGACGGTGATCGTGACGGGCTCGGGAACCTCGACCTCGCGGCCGACCGTGACGACGGTGGCGGTGGTGAAGCCCGAGTAGGCCTGGGCGGCGACGCGGTCGGCGGGCACGCCGCCCTCGCCGAGGCGGGTGTCGTCGCGGCCGACGGTCTCGACCTGCACGCCGTCCACGGGGGTGACCTCCACGGTGGCGGTGCCGTCGGCGACCGCGGTGCCGTCGTGCAGGCCCCGCAGGCGGCGCAGCGGGGTGAATCGCCACGCCTCGTCGCGGCCGGAGGGGATCTCGAAGGCGTCCACGTCGAACGACGTGAACACCTCCCCCTTGTTCACGGCCGGCCCGGCGGCCTTCTCCGAGCGCGCGGCTCCCTGCACCCCGGTGGCGACGACCGGCGAGCCGGTGGCGGGGGGGTTCTTCGCTTCCGCAGTCATTTAGCCGACTGCCCCTTCCATCTGCAGTTCGATCAGGCGGTTGAGCTCGAGCGCGTACTCCATCGGCAGCTCCTTGGCGATGGGCTCGACGAAGCCACGCACCACCATCGCCATCGCCTCGTCCTCGGTCAGGCCGCGGCTCATCAGGTAGAACAGCTGATCGTCGGAGACCTTGGAGACGGTCGCCTCGTGCCCCATCGTCACGTCGTCCTCACGGATGTCGACGTACGGGTAGGTGTCCGAGCGGGAGATCTGATCGACGAGCAGCGCATCGCACTTGACGGTCGACTTCGACCCGTGCGCGCCCTTGTTGACCTGCACCAGGCCGCGGTAGGAGGCGCGTCCACCGCCGCGGGCCACGGACTTCGACACGATGGTCGAGGAGGTGTGCGGCGCCAGGTGCAGCATCTTCGCGCCGGTGTCCTGGTGCTGGCCCTCGCCGGCGAACGCCACGGAGAGCACCTCGCCGCGCGCGTGCTCGCCCATCATCCACACGGCCGGGTACTTCATGGTGACCTTGGAGCCGATGTTGCCGTCGATCCACTCCATCGAGCCGCCGGCCTCGACCTTGGTGCGCTTGGTGACGAGGTTGTAGACGTTGTTCGACCAGTTCTGGATCGTCGTGTA
>NZ_AJFC01000245.1:0-14284 GCF_000256505.1 Rhodococcus sp. P14
CCGCCGAGTGCAGCGAGTCCGACTTGTAGATCGGGGCGGTGCAGCCCTCGACGTAGTGCACGGAGGCGCCCTCGTCGACGATGATCAGGGTCCGCTCGAACTGGCCCATGTTCTCGGTGTTGATCCGGAAGTAGGCCTGCAGCGGGATGTCGACGTGCACGCCGGGCGGGACGTAGATGAACGAGCCGCCCGACCACACGGCGGTGTTCAGCGCGGAGAACTTGTTGTCGCCGGCCGGGATGACCGACCCGAAGTACTCCTTGAAGATCTCGGGGTGCTCGCGCAGGCCGGTGTCGGTGTCGAGGAAGATCACGCCCTGGGACTCGAGGTCCTCACGGATCTGGTGGTAGACCACCTCGGACTCGTACTGGGCGGCGACCCCGGCGACGAGGCGCTGCTTCTCGGCCTCGGGGATGCCGAGCTTGTCGTAGGTGTTCTTGATGTCCTCCGGCAGTTCTTCCCAGCTCGTGGCCTGCTTCTCGGTGGAGCGCACGAAGTACTTGATGTTGTCGAAGTCGATGCCCTCGAGGTTCGAACCCCACCCCGGCATCGGCTTCTTCTCGAAGGTGCGCAGCGCCTTGAGGCGGATGTCGAGCATCCACTCGGGCTCGTTCTTCTTCGCGGAGATGTCGCGCACGACCGCCTCGGACAGCCCTCGCTGGGCCGTGGCGCCGGCCGCGTCGGGATCCGACCAGCCGTAGCCGTAGTGACCGAGGGACGCGATGGTCTCCTCCTGTGTCAGCGGCGCGCCGGCCGACGCCTGATCCGATGTGACGGTCATGTGAGCTCCTTCCGGAGTCTTGTTCGGTGCCGGCGAGGGCTGGTCGCCGGCGGACAACGTCGTGCTTCTGTCGGGGATGTGCGGGTCCTGCTCAGGTCTTCCGGGCGTCCGACGGCGGCACCGGCACGTGGGTGGTGCAGAAGCTGTCGCCGTTGGCGATGGTCGCCAGCCGCTGGACGTGGGTGCCGAGAATCCGGGTGAACGCCTCGAGCTCGGCCTCGCAGAGCTCGGGGAACTGCTCGGCGACGTGCGAGACCGGGCAGTGGTGCTGGCAGATCTGCACGCCGGTGCCGACCCGCCGGGTCGAGGCCGCGAACCCCGCATCGGTGAACGCCGCCGCGATGTCCTCGGCGGTGTCCTCGATCTCGGCGCCGCTCCCGGACTCGACCGGGGTGACCCCGCCGAGCAGGGACTGCACGCGACGCCGGGCGAAGTCCTCGACCGCCGCCTCGCCGCCGACCTCCCGCAGGTGCCGCATCGCGGCGCTGGCCAGGTCGTCGTAGGAATGCCCCAGCCGTGCCCGGCCCACCGCGGTGAGCTGGAAGCGGCGCGCCGGCCGTCCCCGCCCCCGGCCCTCCCGCCGAGGTGGCGGAGCCGCCTGGGCCTCGCCGGTGTCGATGAGGGCGTCGAGGTGGCGGCGCACCCCGGCCGCGCTCAGTCCGAGACGGGCGCCGATCTCGGTGGCCGTGATCGGTCCCTCCTCGAGCAGCAGCTGCACCACCGCCGCCCGGGTCTGCCCCTCGTGGGCGCCCGGCACCTGGGCGACCGGCAACCCGGCAGGCGGATGACCTGCGCGTTCCCCGTGCACCCCGGTATCGGACGTCGTTTTCACAACACCAGTGTGACGGAATTGCCCCGGCCGGTCTACAAAGGGTGCCCTACCTTACAGGCGGCAAAGTCCCGGTTTCCGTCCCCGCTACGCTGCTCGCGTGCCGTCCACCGTGGAACCCGACCCGACCGGGCCGGCGCCGAGCCGCTGCGCCGCGGCCCTCGGGGCCCGCGCCGCCGAACTCGGCCGGCGCGCCCTCGGACTCGACGGGCGCGGCGGCGGCCCCGCCGTGGCCACGATCCTGCACGGCGACGAACTCGAGGGGCGTGGTCTCGACGCCACCGAGACCACCCAGCTGCACCGCATCCGGCTGTTCGGCGCGACGGGCACCGTGCTCATGGCGGTCGGCGCGCTCGGCGCGGGAGCGCAGCCGGTGCTGCAGAACCCCGTCCAGGGCCTGCGGGTGCTCGGGCTGCCCGCGCGCATGCCCAGCGCCGCGCTGACGCTGACCATGACGGGCACCGTGCTGGTGGTGCTGGCCTGGCTGCTGCTCGGTCGCTTCGCCGTCGGCCGCCGCGACCCGGACGGGGTGCCCCGACGCCTGAGCCGGTCCCAGCTCGACCGCACCCTGCTGCTGTGGATCCTGCCGTTGACGGTGGCGCCCCCGATGTTCAGCAAGGACGTCTACTCGTATCTGGCGCAGAGCGAGATCGCCGCCCGCGGCCTCGACCCCTACGGGATCGGCCCCGCCGGCGCCCTGGGGGTCGACCACGTCCTGACCCGCACCGTGCCCAACATCTGGCGCGACACGCCGGCGCCGTACGGGCCGGCGATCCTGTGGCTCGGGCAGCGGATCACCGACCTGACGGGCGAGAACATCGTCGCCGGGGTGTTCCTGCACCGCGTGACCGCGCTCGCCGGGGTCGCGCTGATCGTGTGGGCGCTGCCGCGGCTCGCGCGCCGCTGCGGTGTCGCCGCCGTCAGCGCCCTGTGGCTCGGTGCGGCCAATCCCCTGCTGCTGTTCCACCTCGTCGCCGGCATCCACAACGAGGCCCTGATGCTCGGTCTCATGCTGGCCGGTCTCGAGCTGGCGCTGCGCGGCATCCACACCGCCGATCCGGCGGCGCCGCTGCGCGGCCGGGCGCTGGGCTGGCTGCTGGCGGGCTCCGCGGTGATCGCGCTGTCGGCGATGGTCAAGGTGCCGTCGCTGCTCGCCCTCGGCTTCGTCGGGATGGCGCTCGCGCACCGCTGGGGCGGCACCGTGCGCGCGGTGGTCTCCGCCGCCGCGTTGCTCGCCGTGGTCGCCGTCGTCGTCGTGGGCGCGGTCAGCTGGGGCAGCGGGCTCGGGTTCGGCTGGACGCAGACCCTCGGGACCGCGACGGAGGTGCGCAGCTGGATGTCCATCCCGACGCTGCTCGGCCTGGGCACCGGCCTGGCCGGGGTGTTGCTCGGTCTCGGTGATCACACGACCGCGATCCTGTCGCTCACCCGGCCCGTCGCCGCGCTGATCGCGGCGCTGGTGACGGTGCGGATGATGCTGGCGGTGCTCACCGGCCGGCTGCATCCGGTGGGCGCGCTCGGGGTGTCCCTCGGCGCGATCGTGCTGCTGTTCCCGGTGGTGCAGCCCTGGTACCTGCTGTGGGCGGTGATCCCGCTGGCCGCGTGGGCCACCCGGCCGATCTTCCGGCTCCCCACCGTGGCGTTCTCGTCGCTGGTGAGCGTGATCCTGATGCCCAACGGCGGCGAGTACCAGCCGTTCATCATCGTGCAGGCGGCCATCGCGACGGTCGTCGTGGTGGGGCTCGCGATCTTCGCCACCCGCAACCGGCTGCCCTGGCGCGACGAGGACGACGCACCACCGCGTCCCGCCGATTCGCCCGGCGCCTACGCTGGAACCTCGTGACCTCGAGATCCCCCGTCGCTGCGCCGCCCGCCGTCCGCCTCGAGGGCGTCGTCAAGCGGTTCGGCGACCTCACCGCCGTCGACGGGCTCGACCTGACCGTCGACCGCGCCCAGGTGCTCGCGCTGCTCGGCCCCAACGGTGCCGGCAAGACCACCACCGTGGAGATGTGCGAGGGCTTCGTCACCCCCGACTCCGGGACCGTGCGGGTCCTCGGGCTCGACCCGATCGCCGACTCCGAGGCCCTGCGCCCGCGGATCGGGGTCATGCTGCAGGGCGGCGGCGCCTATCCGGGGTCCAAGGCCGGGGAGATGCTCGATCTGGTGGCCGCCTACTCCGCGGATCCGCTCGATCCGGCCTGGCTGCTGCGCAGCCTCGGGCTCGAGGAGGCACGGCGCACCCCCTATCGGCGGCTGTCCGGCGGGCAGCAGCAGCGGCTCGCGCTGGCCTGCGCCCTCGTCGGCCGGCCCGAACTCGTCTTCCTCGACGAACCGACCGCCGGTCTGGACGCGCAGGCGCGGCTGCTGGTGTGGGAACTGATCGACGCCCTGCGGCGCGACGGCGTCGCGGTGCTGCTCACCACGCACCTGATGGACGAGGCGGAGGAACTCGCCGACGAGGTCGTCATCATCGATCACGGCCGGATCGTGGCCGCCGGCACCCCCGCCGAGGTCGCCAGCACCGGCGCGGAGGGCCAGTTGTGGCTCACCGCCGCCCCGGGGCTGGATCTCGCTCCCCTGCGTGCCGCGGTGACGGACGCGTTCCGGGTGCGCGAGGCCGGTCCCGGCCGGTATCTCGTCGAGGGCCCCATCGATCCGCAGGTCGTCGCGGCGGCCGCCGCGTGGTGCGCCGACCAGGGTGTCCTGGCCCGCGAGATCCGGGTGGACCAGCGCAGCCTCGAGGACGTGTTCCTGGACCTGACCGGACGGGAGATCCGCGGATGAGCACCTCGCACGAGCGCCTGGCGGCGAACCGGTTCGCGCCCGGCACCTTCGCTCCCGCGCCCCGCCCGAACGGCCCGGCGGCGATGCTCGCCGCGCAGACCCGCATGGAGCTGGTGCTCCTGCTGCGCAACGGCGAGCAGCTGCTGCTGACGATGTTCATCCCGATCACCCTGCTGATCGGGCTCACCCTGCTCCCGATCGGCGATCTGGGCGAGGCCCGCGTCGAGCGCGTGCTGCCGGCGGTGATGATGGTCGCGGTGATGTCGACGGCGTTCACCGGGCAGGCCATCGCGGTCGGATTCGACCGCAGATACGGTGCATTGAAAAGACTCGGCGCCACCGCCCTGCCGAAATGGGGCATCATCGCAGGCAAGAGCGGTGCGGTGGCCCTCGTCGTCGCACTGCAGTCGATTCTGCTGGGCGGCATCGGTCTCGCCCTCGGCTGGCGCCCGGACCCGGTCGGGCTGCTGCTCGGCGCCGCCGTCATCGCCCTGGGCACCGTGACGTTCGCCACCCTGGGTCTGCTGCTCGGCGGCACCCTGCGCGCCGAGATCGTGCTGGCGCTGGCCAACATCATCTGGTTCGTGCTGCTCGGGATCGGCAGCGTCGTCCTCGCCGGCGGCGGTCTGCCCGATGCGGTGGTGCATCTGGCGCGCCTGGTCCCGTCCGGGGCGCTCGCCCTCGCCCTCGACGCGGCGCTGCGCGGCAGCGTCGACTGGCTGGCCGTGGCGATCCTCGGCGCGTGGGCGGCCGCCGGCGGGGTCCTGGCGAGCAGACTGTTCCGGTTCGTCTGACCGGCACCCCACTACAGGCTGTAGTGGACCGGCCCGTACCATCGTCGATGTGCTGTATCGCGGCTTCCTGCGCCTTGTCGACCGTCTGCCCCTGCCGTCCCTGCGGACCCAGCGGCTGCTCGCGCTGATCGCGATCCTGACCCAGGGCGGCATCGCCGTGACCGGGTCGATCGTCCGCGTGACCGCGTCCGGCCTGGGGTGCCCCACCTGGCCCCAGTGCTTCCCGGGCAGCTTCGTGCCCGTCGGTGTCTCCGAGGAGGTCGCCACCCTGCACCAGGTCGTCGAGTTCGGCAACCGGCTGCTGACGTTCGTCGTCGTCGCGTCCGCCGCGGCGGTCGTGCTGGCCGTGACCCGGGCCCGGCGCCGCCGCGAGGTTCTCGTCTACGCGTGGCTGATGCCCGCCGGCACCGTCCTGCAGGCCGTCATCGGTGGCATCACCGTGCTCGCCGGCCTGGCCTGGTGGACCGTCGCGGTGCACCTGCTGGCGTCGATGCTGATGGTGTGGCTGGCGGTGCTGCTGCATGCGAAGGTCGGCGAGCCCGACGACGGGGCGGTCGTGGAGACGATCCCGCGCCCGCTCCGGACCCTGACCGCGCTGTCCGCCGTACTGCTCGCCGGGGTGCTCGTCGCGGGCACGATGGTCACCGGCGCCGGCCCGCACGCCGGCGACAAGAGCGCCGATCGGCCGGTGCCGCGCCTCGAGATCGACATCGAGTCCCTGGTGCACCTGCACGCCGAACTGCTCGTCGGATACCTCGGCTTGCTCGTCGGCCTCGCCTTCGCGCTGTACGCCGTGGCCGCGCCGCAGGCGGTGAAGACGCGCCTGCACGTGCTGCTCGCCCTCGTCGTCGCCCAGGCCCTCGTCGGGGTCGTGCAGTACTTCACCGACGTGCCCGCCGCCCTCGTCGCCGTGCACGTCGCCGGCGCCGGGCTGTGCACGGCCGCGACGGCAGCGGTGTGGGCGGCGGGACGGGTCCGCACCACCGAACCGGCCCGCGAACCGGTCGCCGTCTGACCCCCGGGCGCACGCGCGCCGGAGAAACGGTTCCGGGGGCCACCCAGGACGGGTGACCCCCGGAGTCGTTCGAGGATCGGTCAGCGTTCGTTGCGGGCCCGCGGGAACCGGGTCTGACGGGCCACCCAGCCGGCCATCTTCTTCCAGTGGCCCTGCTGCGGCGTCGCGATGCTGGTCACTTCGCGATCCCACTCCGAGACCGTGACGCCGGGCAGCGCCTCGACCACCGCGTGCGCCGTGGCGAGATCGCGCACCACCCGGTCGCCGAGCACCCCGTCCTCGGCGACGACGGTGATGCGCACCGCGCCCCGCGCGACCGGCTGCAGCACCGCCTTGGCGGAGCCACCGTGCGCGGCGACGAAGCTGCGGAGGGATTTCACGATGTCGGCCGGTGCGGCCACGACCTGAGTATCGGCGCTCATGCCTGCAGAATACTGTGAACGTATGCGTGCAATCGAAGTGGCACGGTTCGGCGGCCCCGAGGTGCTCACCCCCGTCGAGCTCCCCGCTCCCGAGCCGGGGCCGGGCGAGCTGCTGGTCCGGACCGACGCCGTGGGCGTCAACTACATCGACACCTACTTCCGCACCGGGCTCTACCCCCGGGAGTTGCCGTACATTCCCGGATCCGAGGGCACCGGACGGGTCGTCGCGGTCGGTGAGGGCGTGGGCGGCGTCGCGGTCGGCGATCGGGTGAGCTGGGCAGCGGCCGACGGTTCCTACGCCGAACAGGTGCTCGTGCCGGCGGCGGTGGCGGTGCCCGTGCCCGACGCGGTTCCCGCCGAGCAGGCGGCGTCGGCGCTGCTCCAGGGCATGACCGCGCACTACCTGCTCAATTCGACGTATCCGGCGCAGCCCGGCGAGACCGTGCTCGTGCACGCGGGCGCCGGTGGGGTGGGCCTGCTGCTCACCCAGCTCGCCGCCGCGAAGGACGTGCGGGTGATCACGACCGTCTCCTCCGACGAGAAGGAAACCCTCTCGCGCGGCGCGGGCGCCGCCGAGGTGCTGCGCTACACCGACGACCTCGCCGAGCAGGTCCGGGATCTCACCGGCGGGGAGGGCGTCGCGGCGGTCTACGACGGCGTCGGCGCGGCCACGTTCGAGTCGTCGCTCGCCTCGCTGCGCATCCGCGGCACGTTGGCGCTGTTCGGCGCGGCCAGCGGTCCGGTGCCGCCGTTCGATCTGCAGCGGCTCAACCCCGCCGGCTCGCTGTACGTCACCCGGCCGACCCTCGCGCACCACGTGCGCACCCGCGAGGAGCTGATGTGGCGGGCGGGCGAGGTGTTCGCCGCCGTCGCGGACGGGACCCTCACCGTCCGGGTCGGCGCGCGGTACCCGCTGGCACAGGCGGAGCAGGCACACCGCGACCTCGAGGCCCGTCGCACGACCGGCTCGATCGTGCTGCTCCCCTGAGGTCCGCTCCGGGCGGAAGTACCGCTTCCGTCGCTCTCCGGCAGCGGACGGTACATTCGCCCGGTCCCGGAGCCGCGCGGAAGGCGGATCAGAAGAACGAGGCGATGGTGCGCAGGTCGAGCACCGAGTCCACGGCCAGGCCCAGGCACACCAGGGCGAGGTAGTTGTTCGACTGCAGGAACAGCTTGAGGGGCTTGACCGCCGCCCCGCCCCGGACGCTGCGGTACAGCTGATGCGCGACGAGCAGGAACCAGGCGCCGGCGGCGACGGTCACCGCCGCGTACACCAGGCCGGCGGCCGGCACGAGCACCAGCGTCGCCAGGACGGTCGCCCAGGTGTAGAGCAGGATCTGCTTGGTGACGTGCTGCTCGCTCGCGATCACGGGCAGCATGGGCACGCCGGCGGCCTTGTAGTCCTCCTTGTACCGCATCGCCAGCGCCCAGGTGTGCGGCGGTGTCCAGAAGAAGATCACCAGGAACAGCACGATCGGTTCCCAGCTCAGCGAGCCGGTGACCGCGGCCCAGCCGACCATCACGGGCATGCACCCGGCGGCCCCGCCCCACACCACGTTCTGCCAGGTCCTGCGCTTGAGGACCATCGTGTACACCAGGACGTAGAAGGCGATCGTGGCGACCACGAGCAGGCCGGCGAGCAGATTCGCCCGCCACCACAACCACAGGAACGACACGACGCCGAGCACCGCGCCGAACACGAACGCGTGCCGGGTCGGGACGGCCTGCCGGGCCAGCGGCCGCAGCGCCGTCCGCTTCATGACCTTGTCGATGTCGGCGTCGACGACGCAGTTGAGGGCATTCGCGCTCGCCGCACCCATCCACCCGCCGAACAGGGTGCTCGCGATGAGCACCAGGTCCACCTCGCCGCGGTCGGCGAAGAGCATCGCCGGGATCGTCGCCACCAGCAGCAACTCGATCACGCGCGGCTTGGTCAGCGCGATATAGGCGAGCACCGTGCCCGAAACGCGTCCCCACATCGTGTCGGGGCGAGGCGGTCCAGGTGCCTCGGGGGCGCCGAAGCCGTGACCTCCCGGCCGTTGCCCTGCCCGCACCCTGTCTCCTTGCACCACGCGATTACGCACCTTCGCTCGCCGTCGCTCTACTACGAACGATGGTAGACGTCGCGCAGGCCCGGACCGAATCGACCCGCAAAGCGCAGCACATTACTCTGGAGGGGCGCTCGAGGCTCTCGCGCCCGCACGCTCCCCGTATACCCATGTCAGGAGACTTCTGCTCGTGTCGATCACAGACGAGATCCGCTCCCTCACCCAGGCAGTGCACCCCGCCGACTGGACCGACCTCGACACCAAGGCCGTCGACACCGCCCGCGTGCTCGCCGCCGACGCGGTCCAGAAGGTGGGCAACGGGCACCCCGGCACGGCGATGAGCCTTGCCCCCGTGGCCTACACGCTGTTCCAGAAAGTGATGCGGCACGACCCGACCGACCCGCACTGGGTGGGACGGGACCGGTTCGTGCTCTCGTGCGGACACTCGAGCCTGACGCTGTACATCCAGCTGTACCTGTCGGGGTACGGGCTCGAACTCGCCGACCTCGAGGCGCTGCGCACGTGGGGTTCGAAGACGCCGGGCCACCCCGAGTTCGGGCACACCGCGGGGGTGGAGATGACCACCGGCCCGCTCGGGCAGGGCCTGGCCTCCGCCGTGGGCATGGCGATGGCGGCGCGCCGGGAGCGCGGCCTGTTCGATCCGGACACCGCGACCGGCGCGAGCCCGTTCGACCACCACATCTACGTCCTCGCCTCCGACGGCGACATCGAAGAGGGCGTGACGTCGGAGGCCTCGTCCCTCGCGGGCGTGCAGCAGCTCGGCAACCTGATCGTCTTCTACGACGACAACAAGATCTCCATCGAGCACGACACGGCGATCGCCCTCGGTGAGGATGTCGCCCGGCGCTACGAGGCCTACGGCTGGCATGTGCAGACCGTCGAGGGCGGCGAGAACGTCACCGCGATCCTCGACGCCGTCGAGGCCGCCAAGGCCGTCACCGACAAGCCGTCGCTCGTCGTGCTGCGCACGATCATCGGCTACCCGGCGCCGACCAAGATGAACACCGGCGACGTGCACGGCGCCGCCCTCGGCGCCGAGGAGGTCGCCGCCGTCAAGACCGCCCTCGGGTTCGACCCGGAGCGGCACTTCGACGTCGACCCGGCGGTGATCGAGCACACCCGCGGCGTCGTCGAGCGCGGCGCGGCGGCCCGCACCGCATGGCAGGCCGAGTTCGACGCGTGGGCCGGCCGGGAGCCGCAGCGCAAGGAACTGTTCGACCGGTTACAGGCCGGGGAGTTCCCCGCCGGCTGGACCGAGGTCCTGCCCACCTACGAGCCGGTCGCCAAGGGCCCGGCCACCCGTAAGGCGTCCGGCAGCGCCCTCGCCGCGCTCGGCCCGGTGCTGCCCGAGCTGTGGGGCGGTTCGGCCGACCTGGCGGGCTCGAACAACACCACGATCCCCGGCTCGGACTCGTTCGGCCCGGTGTCGATCTCCACGAAGGACTGGAACGCCCAGCCCTACGGGCGGACGCTGCACTTCGGTGTGCGCGAGCACGCGATGGGTTCGATCCTCAACGGCATCGCCCTGCACGGCCCGACCCGCCCCTACGGCGGCACCTTCCTGGTGTTCAGCGACTACATGCGTCCCGCCGTGCGGCTCGCCGCGCTCATGCAGACCCCGGCGATCTACGTGTGGACCCACGATTCGATCGGTCTCGGCGAGGACGGCCCGACCCATCAGCCGGTCGAGCACCTCACCGCGCTGCGCGCGATCCCGAATCTGGCCGTGATCCGTCCCGGCGACGCGAACGAGACCTCGTTCGCGTGGGCCGCGGCGCTGGAGAACAAGACCGGCCCGACCGCCCTGGCCCTGACCCGCCAGGATGTGCCGGTGCTCGCGGGCACCCGGGAGAAGGCCGCCGAGGGCCTGCCCCGCGGCGCGTACGTGCTCGCCGAGGCGTCCACCGGCACGCCCGAGGTGATCCTGCTCGGCACCGGCTCCGAGCTGCAGCTCGCCGTCGCCGCCCGCGAGGTACTCGAGGCCGACGGTGTGCCCACCCGCGTGGTCTCCGTGCCGGTCCTCGACTGGTTCCTCCAGCAGGACCAGGCGTACCGCGACGAGGTGCTCCCGCCGGCGGTGCGTGCGCGTGTCTCCGTCGAGGCCGGACTGGCGATGCCGTGGCACCGCCTGCTCGGCGACGCCGGCGAGGCCGTCTCGCTCGAGCACTTCGGCGCCTCCGCCGACCACAAGACCCTGTTCCGCGAGTTCGGCATCACCGCCGAGGCCGTCGTCGACGCCGCCCGCCGCTCGCTGACCCGAGTGAAGGGATGATCCCGATGACCCAGCAGGTAACCCAGAACGCGAATCTCGTCCAGCTCTCGGCCGCCGGGGTGTCCGTGTGGCTCGACGACCTGTCCCGGGACCGCATCGAGACCGGCAACCTCGCCGAGCTGATCGCCACCCGCAGCGTCGTGGGTGTGACCACCAACCCGTCGATCTTCCAGGCGGCGCTCAGCAAGGGCCACGTCTACGACGCCCAGGTCCGGGAGCTCGCGCTGGCCGGCGCCGATGTGGACACCACCATCCGCACCGTCACCACCGACGACGTGCGCTCCGCGTGCGACGTCCTGGCCCCGGTGTTCGAGGCCAGCGACGGTGTCGACGGCCGGGTCTCCATCGAGGTCGACCCGCGGCTGGCGCACTCCACCGACGCGACCGTGCAGCAGGCGATCGAGCTGTGGCGCATCGTGGACCGGCCCAATCTGCTCATCAAGATCCCCGCGACGGTGGCCGGCCTGCCGGCCATCGCCCGCGTGATCGGCGAGGGCATCAGCGTGAACGTGACGCTGATCTTCTCGGTCGAGCGCTACGAACGGGTCATCGAGGCCTATCTGGACGGTCTGACCGCCGCCAAGTCGGCCGGGCACGAGCTGTCGACGATCCACTCGGTGGCCTCGTTCTTCGTCTCCCGCGTCGACACCGAGATCGACGCGCGGCTCGACGCGATCGGCACCCCCGAGGCGCTGGCGCTGCGCGGCAAGGCCGGCGTCGCCAACGCCCGCCTGGCGTACGCGGCGTACCGCCGGGCGTTCGAGTCCGGGGCCCGGTTCGAGCAGCTCGCCGCGGCCGGTGCGCGTCCGCAGCGCGCCCTGTGGGCGTCGACCGGGGTGAAGAACCCCGACTACTCGGACACCCTGTACGTCACCGAACTGGTCGCCCCGAACACGGTCAACACGATGCCGGAGAAGACCCTCGAGGCCGTCGCCGACCACGGCGAGGTCACCGGCGACACGGTCACCGGTACCGAGAAGGCGGCCGAGAACGTGTTCTCCGCGCTGTCGACGATCGGGGTGAACCTGCCCGAGGTGTTCCGCAAGCTCGAGGACGAGGGCGTCGAGAAGTTCGAGGTGTCCTGGAACGAGCTGCTCGCCGCCACCTCCGAGCAGCTGATCGCGCACGGCGCGAAGAGCTGACGCGGTGCGCGGACCCGAGACGGCGGCGTGGGTCAATCCACTCCGGGACGAGCGTGATCGTCGGCTACCCCGGATCGCCGGGCCGTGTGCCCTGGTGATCTTCGGGGTCACCGGCGACCTCGCCAGCCGCAAGCTGATGCCGGCGGTGTACGACCTGGCCAACCGCGGTCTGCTGCCGCCCGGGTTCGCGCTCGTCGGCTTCGCGCGACGAGACTGGGCCGACGAGGACTTCGGTCAGGTCGTGCACGATGCCGTGAAGGCCAACTCGCGCACCAAGTTCCGGGAGGAGGTGTGGAATCGTCTGGCCGAGGGCATCCGGTTCGTGCAGGGCAGCTTCGACGACGACGCCGCGTTCACCGAACTCGCCTCGACGCTGACCGAGCTGGACAAGGCCCGCGGCACGGGCGGCAACCACGCCTTCTACCTGTCCATCCCGCCGAACGCGTTCCCGGTGGTGTCCGCGCAGCTCAAACGGTCCGGACTCGCGATCGCGCAAGACGGCACCTGGAGCCGGGTGATCATCGAGAAGCCGTTCGGTCACGACCTGACGAGCGCCCAGGAACTGAACCGGCTGGTCGCCGAGGTGTTCCCCGAGGAGGCGGTGTTCCGCATCGACCACTACCTCGGCAAGGAGACGGTGCAGAACATCCTGGCGTTGCGATTCGCGAATCAGTTGTTCGATCCGCTGTGGAACGCGCACTACGTCGACCACGTGCAGATCACGATGGCGGAGGACATCGGTCTCGGCGGCCGCGCCGGCTACTACGACGGCATCGGCGCCGCCCGGGACGTGATCCAGAACCACCTGCTGCAGCTGCTCGCGTTCATCGCGATGGAGGAACCGATCAGCTTCGACCCGGCGGAGTTGCGGGCGGAGAAGATCAAGGTGCTGTCCGCGACCCGGCTCGCCGAGCCCCTCGACGAGACCACCGCGCGCGGCCAGTACATCGCCGGCTGGCAGAACGGCGGGCAGGTCGTCGGCCTGCACGAGGAGCAGGGCTTCGCCGCCGACTCGACCACCGAGACCTACGCGGCGATCACCTGCGAGATCGACACCCGCCGCTGGGCCGGAGTGCCGTTCTACCTGCGCACCGGCAAGCGTCTGGGCCGGCGCGTCACCGAGATCGCGATCGTGTTCAAGCGGGCCCCGCACCTGCCGTTCGACCAGACGATGACCACCGAGCTCGGCCAGAACGCCCTCGTCATCCGCGTGCAGCCCGACGAGGGGGTCACCCTCCGCTTCGGTTCCAAGGTGCCCGGCTCGAGCATGGAGGTCCGCGACGTCAACATGGACTTCAGCTACGGCCAGGCGTTCACCGAGTCCTCCCCCGAGGCGTACGAGCGGCTGATCCTCGACGTGCTGCTCGGCGTGCCGTCGCTCTTCCCTGTCGACGACGAGGTCGAGCTGTCGTGGAGGATCCTCGACCCGGTGCTCGAGCGCTGGGCGGCGCACGGCAAGCCCGAGCCGTACGAGGCCGGCACCTGGGGGCCGTCGTCGGCCGACGAGATGCTCCGCCGCTCGGGCCGCGAATGGAGACGCCCGTGAGGATGCAGCTGCGCAACGCCACCGCGATCGACATCAGCAAACAGCTCGTCCAGCTGCGGCAGACCGGCGGCATCGTCACGCAGGGGCGCGTGCTCACCCTGGTGGTGTGCACCGACGGTCCACGCGGCCTCGAGGCCGCGATCACCGCGGCCATCGGGGCGTCGCGGGAGCATCCGTGCCGCGTGATCGTCGTCGGCCGCGGCCGCGCGGGCGACGAACCGCGCATGGATGCGGAGATCCGCATAGGCGGTGACGCCGGGGCCTCGGAGGTGCTGATCCTCGCGTTGCACGGCCCGCTCGCCGACCACCAGGAATCGGTGATCGTGCCGTTCCTGCTGCCGGACACCCCGGTGGTGGTGTGGTGGCCGAACACCCCTCCCGAGGTGCCGGCGGCGGACCCGGTGGGGCGGCTCGCCGTGCGACGCCTGACCGATGCGACGAACTCGTCGCGCCCGATGACCGAGATCGTCTCGCGGCTGTCCGGCTACACCCCCGGCGACACCGACCTCGCGTGGGGCCGGATCACGTATTGGCGGGCGCTGCTCGTCTCCGCGCTCGACCAGCCACCGTTCGAGCCGGTCGAGTCGGCGCTGGTATCGGGACTCGGCAGCGAACCGGCGGGGGGTCTGC
>NZ_AJFC01000246.1:0-24247 GCF_000256505.1 Rhodococcus sp. P14
CCGGTGCACCGCGCGGTGGGCGATCTGCGGGTCGAGTTGCGCACCCGAACCCAGACGATCTCGCTCGAGCGGCCTCAGGACGGGCGCGTGGCCACGCTGCGGCGCACCGGCAAACCCGATTCGCTGATCACGCTCGCACGCCGCGACTCCTCGGAATGCCTCGCCGAGGAACTGCGGCGGCTCGATCCCGACGAGGTGTACCACGCGGCCCTGACGGCCCTGTCGAAGGTGGAATATGTCTGACGCGCGCCACATCTCCGGGAACGTCCACGTGCGGCGCTTCGAGTCGGGCGACGAGCTCGCGCGGGCGGCCGCCGCAGCGTTCGTCGAGACCGTGGTCGCCGCGCAGCGCGACCGCGGCCACGCCGCGGTGGTGCTGACCGGCGGCGGCACCGGCATCGCCGTGCTCGACGCGGTCCTGCGGGCTCCCGGCGGAATCGACTGGTCCGCGGTCGACGTGTACTTCGGCGACGAGCGGTACCTGCCGCCGGGCGATCCCGAGCGCAACGAGGTCCAGGCCCGCGCGGCGCTGCTCGACCACGTGCCGCTCGATCCGGCGCGGGTGCACGCGATGCCCACCCTCGACGAGGCCGGGGCCGGTTCCCCCGAGTCGGCGGCCCGCGCGTACGCGCAGGTGCTCGCCGCGAACTCCTCCGACGGCAGCACCCCCGAGTTCGACGTGCACCTGCTGGGGATGGGCGGCGAGGGACACGTCAACTCGCTGTTCCCGCACACCGACGCGGTGCGCGAGCAGGATCGCTTCGTCGTCGGCGTCGACGACTCCCCCAAGCCGCCCGCCGCGCGGGTCACGCTCACCCTCCCGGCGGTCCGCCGTGCCCGGCAGGTGTGGCTCCTCGTCACCGGCGCGGCCAAGGCCGAGGCCGTCGCGGCCGCGGTGGGCGGCGCCGACGCGGTGGACATCCCGGCCGCCGGGGCGCGGGGCCGCGAACAGACCGTGTGGTTCCTCGACACGGAGGCCGCCGCGGCGCTGCCCGCGGGCTGACCGTCACCACCGCCGCCCGTCCCGGTCGGGTCCGCCGGACCGCGGATCCGGGGGCACACGGCCGTCGGTCACGCCGCAACGCAGGCGTGCCGCCCAGCTCGGATTGCGGGTCGCGCGCAGCCCGGTGAGGCGGCCACGGCGGCATCGCTCCGTCCTACGGTCCATCGCGAAGCTCCTCCCCTACGGTGTTCCCTGCCCAGTTCGGTGTTCCCAGTTCCGTGTTCCCTGCCCAGTTCGACGCCGCGGCCACCCCCGCGGTTCCCGCGGGACGGCCCGGCGCATACCCGGCGGGCTGCGCTCCGGCGGACCACAATGGGGACAGCACTGCGTGGAAAGGAGCCTTCGATGAGCACCCCGACCACCGTCCTGGGCGAGATCCGGCCCGAGCACGGCTGTCCGGACGGGTCCTCCCTCGTCACCCTGCACTACGTGCGCAGCTTCGCCCTGCCGGTCGGCGAGGTGTGGGCGGCGCTGACCGACCGGCTCGAACACTGGTACGGACGGTGGACGGGCGACCCCGCCTCGGGACGGGTGCAGCTGACGATGACCGACGAGCACGACACGGCGACGACGGACGTGCGGATCCTGCGCTGCGACCCGCCCCACGTCCTCGTCGTCGACCAGGACGGGTGGCAACTCGAGCTCACGACGAAGCAGGTGGGGGTCGTCACCACCCTCGAGTTCTCGCACCGGCACGTCCCGCGGTCGGAGACCTCGGAGATCGGTCCCGGCTGGCAGTACTACCTCGACCGGCTCGACGCCGTGCTCGGCGGCCGGGCCCTGCCGCACTGGGAGGGCTACCTCGAACTCGCCGACGAGTATCGGTGAGTCGCGCCCGATTCCGGTGATCACCGGCCTGCGCCGGCAACGTCCTCTACGCTCGGGGCACCGCGCAACTTCCGGGGAGGACGGCGGCCATGAGCGCTTCCGGTGCCAGCGAGACCACTCGGCGGAACCTGCAGGCCGCGGCGGCCACGCTGCCCGCGGACGACGGGCAGGACTTCGAGGATGCGACGCGCGGGTTCGTCGGCCGCAGCGAGCAACGGACGATCACCACCGCGGACGGACGCGTGGTGTGGGACCTCGACGCCTACGCGTTCCTCGACGGGCCCGCCCCGCCGACGGCGCATCCGAGTCTGTGGCGGCAGAGCCGGCTGCTCACCGAGGACGGCCTGTTCGAGGTGGTGCCGGGGATCTACCAGTTGCGCGGGTTCGACCTGTCGGTGATGACCGTCGTCGAGGGTGACACCGGGGTGATCGTGATCGACCCGCTGATCAGCGCGGAGACCGCCGCGGCGGCGCTGACGCTGTACCGGCGGCACCGCGGCGACCGGCCCGTGTCCGGAATGATCTACACCCACTCCCATGTCGACCACTTCGGTGGCGTCGAGGGGGTGCTCGACGCGGAACTCGTCGCGGCCGGGACGGTCCCGGTCGTCGCCCCGGCCGGGTTCCTCGAACATGCGGTGTCGGAGAACCTGTTCGCGGGCACGGCGATGTCGCGGCGCTCGGGTTACATGTACGGGGCGGCGCTCGGGAAGGGGCCGGCCGGTCAGATCGGTGCCGGGCTGGGCCAGACCACGTCGGCCGGCACCGTCACGCTCATCGCGCCGACCGTCGACATCACCGCGACCGGGCAGGAGCTCACCGTCGACGGGGTACGGATGGTCTTCCAGCTGACCCCCGGCACCGAGGCCCCCGCCGAGACGAACATCTGGTTCCCCGAGCGGCGCGCGCTGTGCGCGGCCGAGAATGCCACCCACACCCTGCACAACATCCTCACGTTGCGCGGTGCGGTGGTGCGCGACGCGCACGCCTGGGGCCACTACCTCAACGAGACGATCGGCCTGTGGGGCGACGCGCTCGAGGTCGTGTTCGCCTCGCACCACTGGCCGACCTGGGGCCGGGAGCGAGCGCTCGAATTCCTCGCCGTGCAGCGCGACATGTACCTGTACCTGCACGATCAGACGGTGCGGATGATGAATCAGGGCCTCGTGGGCGCGGAGATCGCCGAACGGTTCGAGTTGCCCCCGGCCCTGGCGGCGGCGTGGCACACCCACGGCTACTACGGCTCGGTGAGCCACAACGTCAAGGCGATCTACCAGCGGTACATGGGGTGGTACGACGGCAACCCCGCCAACCTGTGGGCCCATCCCCCGGCCGAGGCCGCCCGCCGGTACGTCGACGCCATGGGCGGCGCCGACGCCGCCCTCGCCGTCGCGCGAGGTGCCTTCGAGGAGGGCGACTACCGCTGGGTGCTCGAGGTCTGCAAACATCTGCTGTTCACCGACGACACCGATCAGGCCGCCCGGGACCTGCAGGCCGACGCGATGGAGCAACTCGCGTACGGCGCCGAGAACGGCACCTGGCGCTGCGTCTATCTGGCCGGCGCGAAGGAACTCCGCGAGGGAATCTTCGGGTCGCCGGTGCAGTCCTCGGGCGACTTCCTCGATGCGCTGACCGTCCCGCAGCTGTTCGACAGCCTGGCGGTGCGGGTGGACGGACCCCGCGCGTGGGATCTGCAGCTGGTGATCACGTGGGTCCTGACCGACCTCGGGACCACGTATCTCACGGAACTGCGCCACGGCGTGCTCAACCATCGGACCGTGCCCGAGCCGCCGCCGGACAGCACCGTGTTCACCCTCACCCGCCGCGCCCTGATCGGTGCCCTCACCGGGCAGCTGGATGCGGCGGCGGCCCTCGCGGACGGGACGATCGCGGTGACGGGCGACCCGACAGTGGTGGCCCGGCTCGTCGAGGTACTCGCACCGGTGGATCCGGACTTCGCGATCGTCACGCCCTGACGTCCGCCTCGGCCGGACCCGCGGTGCACGCGCCGCGGGTCAGCCGGGCCGGAGGACGCCGAAGTCGCCGAGGTCGTGGGAGATGGTGAAGGTGCGCGACGTCAGGCGCCAGCCGTCCCGGGTGCGGACCCACCGGTCGTCGTACTCGCCGAAGCACTCGTAGCTCGCCCCGGCGGCCGGGCCCGCGCCCACGTGGTGGACGCGGGCGTACGTCAGCGACCGGGCCCGGTCGCCGTCGACCTCGATGCGGTGGTTGCCCAGCAAGTGCTGCGAGGGTCCGCAGCCGCCGAGATGGGCGCGGACCACGGCGACGATGCCGTCGCGCCCCGCCACGCCGTAGCCGGTCGCGGAGTCGGTGAAGGCGGCACCGAGACCGGCCCAGTCCCGGCGGTCGAGGGCGGAGGCGAGTTCGGCGAGCCGTTCGACGATCTGTTCGCGGTCATGAGTCACCCGTCCAGGTGTAGCGGGTCACGGCCGTTCGGCGCGCCGTCGTCCCGCTGAGCGGGCAGCTCCGGCCGGTCCGGCCCGGCCGGACCGGCCGCTGCCGCCCCGGCCTGCTGCCCGGCGCTAGCCGCTGTTCCGCAGCGCGGTCGCGAGGCCGTTCATCGTCAGCTGGATGCCGCGGCGGACCCGGTCGGTGTCCTCCCCCGCCCGGAACCGGCGCAGCAACTCGACCTGCAGGTGGTTCAGCGGCTCGAGGTACGGGAAGCGGTTGTGCACCGACCGGGCGAGCGCCGGGTTGTCCGCGGTGAGCTCGGAGTGCCCCGTGATCGCCAGGTAGACGCGCACGGTGCGCTCGTGTTCCGCGGTGATCTTGTCGAACACCCGGTCCCGCAGGTCCGGGTCCGGCACCAGTTCGGCGTAGCGCGCCGCGAGACCGAGGTCGGACTTGGCCAGCACCATCGCCATGTTGGACAGCACGGTGCGGAAGAACGGCCAGCGCCGATACAGGCCGGTGAGGGTGGCCAGGCGCGCCTCGTCGCCCGCGATCCAGGTCTCGACGGCCGTCCCGGTGCCGTACCAGCCGGGCAGCATGACACGGGACTGGGTCCATGCCAGCACCCAGGGGATCGCCCGCAGGTCGGCGATCGACGACGTCGGCTTGCGCGAGGTGGGCCGGCTGCCGATGTTCAGGGCCCCGATCTCCGCGACCGGCGTGGCCGTCCGGAAGTACTCGACGAAGCCCGGGGTCTCGTGCACGAGATCGCTGTAGGCGGCGCGGGCAAGTTCGGCGAGCTCGTCGAGCACCGCGTACGCCGGGCCGGCGTCGCTGCCGAGTCCCTCGACGTCGAGGAGGGTGGACTCGAGGGTCGCGGCGACGAGGGACTCGAGATTGCGGCGCGCCAGCTTCGGCTCGGCGTACTTCGCCGCGATCACCTCACCCTGCTCGGTCAGGCGCAGCGAGCCGGCGACGGCCCCGGGCGGCTGCGCAAGGATCGCGTCGTAGCTCGGTCCGCCGCCGCGACCGACGGTGCCGCCGCGGCCGTGGAACAGGCGCAGCCGGATCCCGGCGGTGCGCGCGGCCTCCACCAGGTCGAGTTCGGCCCGGTACAGCGCCCAGTTCGCGGCGAGGTAGCCGCCGTCCTTGTTCGAGTCCGAATAGCCCAGCATGACCTCCTGGACCCCGCCGGCGGAGTCGACGAGGTTGCGGAACTCGGGGACGGCGAGGGCGGCGGTGAGGATCTCGGCGCCGTGCCGCAGATCGTCGATGGTCTCGAACAGCGGGATCACCGCGACCGGGCAGCGCGGCCCGGCGATGTCGTGCTCGACGAGGCCGGCCTCGTCGAGCAGAACCAGCGCCTCGAGCAGATCCGAGACCGAGCTGCACATGCTGACGATGTAGTGCGGCACGGCATCCGGGCCCAACCGGGTCACGGCGTCGGCGGCGGCACGGAGCACGCCGAGTTCACGGGCGGTGTCGGCGCCGAGCCGCGCGCCGGGCGCGCTGAGGGGACGGCGGGTGCGCAGTTCGGCCGCGAGCAGCGCGACCTTCTCCTCCTCGGGCAGCGCCGGGTAGTCGTCGGTGACACCGGCCCAGCTGAACAGTTCGGCGATCACCCGGCCGTGCACCTCCGCGTTCTGCCGCAGGTCGAGGGAGGCGAGGTGGAAGCCGAAAGCCTCGACGGCGCCGCGCACGTGCGCGAGCCGGTCGTCGGCGAGGACCGCGCTGCCGCCGGCGCGCAGGGCGGCGTCGAGGATGTCGAGGTCGGCGAGCAGTTCGGCGGGCGTGTCGTAGGCGGTCAGCCGGCTCGGCACCGCGTGCGGCGGTGGGTCGTCGAGCAGTCGCGCCGCGGTGGCGGTCAGGCGGCCCCGGATGCCGCGCAGCGCGCGGCGGTACGGTTCGTCAGCGCGCGACGGGGCGGCGTCACCGGAGGCGTCGGCGAGGCGGGCCAGGTCGTCGGTGACGCGGACCAGACGTGCGGACATCGACAGCTCCTGCTCGAGCCGTTCGAGCTCGGCGAGGTGATGGCCGAGGGCGGTCGCGGCGGCCCGGTCGGTGGCGCGGTGGACGACCTCGGCGGTGACGTTGGGGTTGCCGTCGCGGTCGCCGCCGATCCAGGTTCCGGTGCGCACCAACGGGTCCGGCAGCAGCGGGACGCCGGGCCAGCGTTCGCGCAGGGCGCGCCGGACCTCGGCGTTGAGGGCCGGGACGACGCGGAACAGGGCGGCGTCGTAGTAGCGCAGGCCCACTTCGATCTCGTCCTGGATGCGCAGGCGGGCGAGCCGGATGAGGGCGGTCTGCCACAGGGTGAGGATCTGCCGCCACAGGTGCAGGTCGATGTCGGATCGCTCGTCGGGTTCGGCGCGTTCGCGGCGGCGCATGAGATCGGTGATGCGGGTCTGCACGTCGAAGACGGTGCGGCGGCGGGTCTCGGTGGGGTGGGCGGTGATCACCGGGGAGACGAGGGCGCCGTCGAGCGCGGCGGCGACCTCGGCGGGGTCGAGTTCGGCGGCGTCGAGCTTGCGGTAGGTGGCGGCCAGGGAGCTGTCCTGTGCCGGCTCCCCGGCGCGCACGTGCACGGCGCGGCGGCGTTCCCGGTGCAGGTCCTCGGCGAGGTTCGCCAGCAGCGCGAAGTGGCTGAAGGCCCGGATGACGGGGAGGGTGTCGTCGGTGGGGACGTCGGCGAACATCGCCGCGAGTTCGGCGCGGTCGATCTCGGAGCGGCGCACGCGGAAGCTCTCGACGCGGGCGCGTTCGACGAGGGCGAAGAGGTGCTCGCCGGCCTGTTCGCGGACGATGCGGCCCAGCATCCCGCCGAGCAGCCGGATGTCCTGGCGCAGAGGTTCGGTGGCGGAGCGGGACCCGGAGGGGTCGGCCGGGCGGGCGGTATCCGTCATCCGGTCAGTATCGCGGCCGACGCACGACGGCGCGACCCGGAAGTCCGGGTCGCGCCGTCGTGCGCAGTGCTCAGCTGAACTTGATCTGCAGGCCGATGCCGAGGATGGCGATCAGCCAGACGATGCCGGTGAACACGGTCAGCCGGTCGAGGTTCTTCTCGGCGACACTGGAGCCGGACAGGCTGGACTGGACACCGCCACCGAACAGGGTGGACAGACCGCCGCCCTTGCCGCGGTGCAGCAGCACGAGCAGGATCAGCAGCAGGCTGGTGGTGATCAGCAGGATGTCGAGGAACAGTGCCATGGCGCCAGACTACAGGGCGCCGTCGCGGCGCCCTTCCGGGCCTCGGGGGATCCGGAAGGGCACCGCGGGTGCCTTACAGCGGCCCGCCCGCGGCGATGGCGGACAGCTGGGCGAACTCGTCGGCCTTGAGCGAGGCACCGCCGACGAGACCGCCGTCGATGTCGAGCTGGGCGATCAGTTCGCCGACGTTCTTGGCGTTGACCGAGCCGCCGTAGAGCACGCGGACGGCGTCGGCGGTCTCCGGGGAGGCGAGCTCGGCGAGGGTGGCGCGTACCGCCGCGCACACCTCCTGGGCGTCGGCGGCCGAGGCCACCTTGCCGGTGCCGATGGCCCAGACCGGCTCGTACGCGACGACGATCTTCGCGATGTCGTCGGACGAGAGCCCCGCGAGGGATCCGCGCAGCTGGGCGACGTTGTGGGACACGTGCTGACCGGCTTCGCGGATGTCGAGGCCTTCGCCGATGCACACGATCGGGGTCAGGCCGTGCCGCAACGCCGCCTTGGTCTTGGCGAGGACGATCTCGTCGGTCTCGCCGTGCAGGGTGCGTCGCTCCGAGTGGCCGACCACCACGTAGGTGCACCCCAGCTTGGCCAGCATCGCGCCGCTGATCTCTCCGGTGTAGGCACCCGAGTCGTGGGCCGAGACGTCCTGCGCACCGTAGGTGAGCAGCAGCTTGTCGCCCTCGATCAGCGTCTGCACGCTGCGGATGTCGGTGAACGGCGGCAGCACCGTCACGTCCACCTTCTCGAGGTACTTCTCCGGCAGCGCGAAGGCGATCTTCTGCACGAGGGCGATGGCCTCGAGGTGGTTGAGGTTCATCTTCCAGTTGCCGGCGATGAGCGGCTTTCGGGTCATCTCAGGCCTCCGGTGCGGTGTCGTCGAGGGCGCTGATCCCGGGCAGCTCCTTGCCCTCGAGGTATTCGAGGGAGGCGCCGCCGCCGGTGGAGATGTGGGAGAACCCGTCCTCGGGGAGGCCGAGCAGACGCACGGCCGCGGCCGAGTCGCCGCCGCCGACGACGCTGAACGCGCCGGAGCGGGTGGCCTCGACGATCGCCTCGGCGACCCCCTTGGTGCCGGCCGCGAACTTCTCGAACTCGAACACGCCCATCGGGCCGTTCCAGAACACGGTCTTGGCGCCGGTGAGGTACTGGGCGAACCGGGCCACCGACTCGGGTCCGATGTCCAGGCCCATCCAGCCGTCGGGGATCTCGGTGGTGGGCACCGTCTTCGCCTCGGCGTCGGCGGCGAAGGAGTCGGCGACGACCACGTCCTGCGGGATGTGGATGACGTCGCCGAACCGCTCGAGCAGGTCCTTGCACGTCTCGGTCATCGATTCCTCGAGCAGCGAGTTGCCCACCGGGATGCCTTGCGCGGCAAGGAAGGTGAAGCACATGCCGCCACCGATGACGAGGGTGTCGACCTTGGGGGCGAGGGCTTCGATGACGGCGAGCTTGTCGGAGACCTTCGAGCCGCCGAGCACCACCGCGTAGGGCCGCTCCGGGTCGCTCGTGAGCTTGGCGAGGACCTCGACTTCGGCGGCGACGAGGTTGCCCGCGTAGTGCGGGAGCAGCTTCGCCACGTCGTACACCGAGGCCTGCTTGCGGTGCACCACGCCGAAGCCGTCGGAGACGAAAGCCCCGTCGTCGCCGACGAGTTCGACGAGGTCGCGGGCCAGCGCCTGCCGCTGCGCCTCGTCCTTGCTGGTTTCGCGCGGATCGAAGCGAATGTTCTCGAGCAGGAGGATGTCGCCGTCGGTCAGGCCTTCCGAGCGGGCCAGCGCGTCCTGCCCGACGACGTCGCCGGCGAGCTGGACGTTGCGGCCGAGCACGTCGCCGAGTTTCGCCGCGACCGGGGCGAGGGAGAACTTCGGATCGGGCTCGCCCTTGGGCCGGCCCAGGTGGGCGGTGACGACGACCTTCGCGCCCGCCTCGGCGAGCGCGGCGATCGTCGGGGCGGACGCGATGATGCGACCGGGGTCGGTGATCGTCGCGCCGTCCAGCGGGACGTTGAGGTCCGAGCGCACCAGCACGCCACGGCCCTCGACGCCGGCGGCGAGCAGATCCTCGAGAGTCTGAACTGCCACTGTTCGACTGTCCTGTTCGGTCAGAGGGACTTCGAGACCAGGCCGATGAGGTCGACCAGGCGGTTGGAGTAGCCCCACTCGTTGTCGTACCAGGAGACGATCTTGACCTGGTCGTCGATGACCTTGGTCAGGCCGGCGTCGTAGATCGACGAGTGCGGATCGGTGACGATGTCCGAGGAGACGATCTCGTCCTCGGTGTACTTGAGGATGCCCTTGAGCGGGCCCTCGGCGGCCGCCTTCATCGCCGCGTTGATCTCCTCGACGGAGGCCGGGGTGGCGAGGTTGGCGGTCAGGTCGGTGACCGAGCCGGTGGGGATCGGCACGCGCAGGGCGTAGCCGTCGAGCTTGCCGACCAGCTGCGGCAGGACGAGACCGATGGCCTTGGCGGCGCCGGTGCCGGTGGGCACGACGTTCAGGGCGGCGGCGCGGGCGCGGCGCAGATCCTTGTGCGGGCCGTCCTGCAGGTTCTGGTCCTGGGTGTAGGCGTGGACCGTGGTCATCAGGCCCTTGACGATGCCGAAGCTGTCGTCGAGGACCTTGGCGATCGGTCCGAGGCAGTTGGTGGTGCACGAGGCGTTGGAGATGATGTTCTGGCTGCCGTCGTACTTGTCGTCGTTGACACCCATCACGACGGTGAGGTCCTCGCCCTTGGCGGGCGCCGAGATGATCACCTTCTTGGCGCCGGCGTCGAGGTGACCCTTCGCCTTCGACGCGTCGGTGAAGATGCCCGTCGACTCGACGACGACGTCGACGCCCAGGTCGCCCCACGGCAGCGCGGCCGGGCCTTCCTTGACCTCGAGGGCCTTGATCCGGTGGTCGCCGACGACGATGGTGTCCTCACCGTCGAGGCTGACATCCTGCGGCAGCCGGCCGAGGATCGAGTCGTACTTGAGCAGGTGGGCCAGAGTCGCGTTGTCGGTGAGGTCGTTGACCGCGACGATCTCGATGTCGGTGGTGCCGAGCGCCTTCTGCGCCTCGACAGCCCGGAAGAAGTTACGTCCGATACGACCGAAGCCGTTCACGCCTACCCGGACAGTCACAATTACGCTCCTTTGCCCATTTCTTCTGGTTGTGCCAGTGTTGCCCGCCGCGGCGCCGGAGACACCGGCGCCCACCGGCAGGACTCATCGGTCGATGTGACCCCTACCCTATCTGCGGTGCCGGCGGAGTGCGGCAGGAGGCCCGGGCCGGTCGGCTAGGCCTCGTCGAGCAGCTCCGGGGTCACTGCCGATTCGGTGTCGGGGATGCCGAGATCCTTGGCGCGGCGATCGGCCATGGACAGCAGTCGGCGGATGCGTCCGGCGACGGCGTCCTTCGTCATCGGGGGGTCGGCGAGCTGGCCCAGTTCCTCGAGGGAGGCCTGCCGGTGCTGGACGCGCAGGGCGCCCGCCGCGGCGAGGTGGTCGGGCACGTCGTCGCCGAGGATCGCCAGGGCCCGTTCGACGCGGGCGGCCGCGGCCACGGCGGCGCGCGCGGAGCGGCGCAGGTTGGCGTCGTCGAAGTTGGCGAGCCGGTTGGCGGTGGCGCGGACCTCGCGCCGCATCCGGCGCTCCTCCCAGGTCAGCCGGGTGTCCTGGGCACCCATGTGGGTGAGCAGCGCCCCGATGGCTTCGCCGTCGCGCACGACGACCCGGTCGGCGCCGCGCACCTCGCGGGCCTTGGCGGCGATGCCGAGGCGGCGGGCGGCGCCGACGAGCGCGAGCGCGGCCTCCGGGCCGGGGCAGCTGACTTCGAGGGCGGAGGAGCGGCCCGGCTCGGTGAGCGAGCCGTGGGCGAGGAAGGCGCCGCGCCACGCCGCTTCGGCGTCGGCGATGCTGCCGCCGACGACCGGGGCGGGCAGGCCCCGCACCGGGCGGCCACGCACGTCGAGCAGGCCGGTCTGACGGGCGAGGGCCTCGCCTTCCTTGGCGACGCGCACCACGTAGCGTGAGCTCTTGCGCAGTCCGCCGGCGCCGAGGACGTGCACCTCCGCCGAGTAGCCGTAGAGCTCGAAGATCTCGCGGCGCAACCGGCGGGCGATCGACCCGAGGTCCACCTCGGCCTCCACGACGACGCGGCCGCCGACGATGTGCAGCCCGCCGGCGAAGCGCAGGAGGGCGGACACCTCGGCCTTGCGGCTGCTGGTGCGGGTGACCGCCAGCCGGCTCAGCTCGTCCTTGACCTCCGCTGTCATTGCCACGTCGGGATCTCCCTTCCGTCCCGCTGCGCGAGATCCCGGGGGCGGGCCGCGTCGGGCAGGTGTCGTTCCAGGACCGCCGCCAGTTTGGCGGGATCGTGTCGGTGGGTGCCGGTCTCGGCGACGTCGGCGTAGACCACCCGGGCGCCGAATCCGGCGGCCGCCCGGCACAGGTGTTCGCGTTCGCGTCCTTCGGGTACCGACGCGGAGTCGACGACCACGTGGTCGACCCGGAAGTCGGGGGCGTGCTGGGCCAGCACGTGCAGATGCCGCTCGGTGGAGAATCCGGCGGTCTCCCCCGGTTCGGCAGCGAGGTTGAGCACCAGCACCTTGTGGGCGGGCGCCGCCACCAGCGCCTCGTGCAGCTCGGGGACGAGCACGTGCGGGATGACGCTCGAGAACCACGAGCCGGGCCCGAGCACGACGAGGTCGGCGGCGCCCACCGCGTCGAGCGCGTCGGGGCACGCCGGCGGGTCGGCCGGGATCAGCCGCACGCGCCGCACCTTGCCGGGGGTGGTGGCGACGGCGACCTGCCCGCGGATGATCCGGCTGGCGCGCGGATCCGATTCGAGGCCGGAGACGTCCGCCTCGATGTCGAGGGCGATCGGCGACATCGGCAGCACCCGGCCGCGCACCTCGAGCAGCTCGGCGACGCGGTCGAGCGCGGCCACGGGGTCGCCGAGCACCTCGGTCAGTCCGGCCAGGATCAGGTTGCCGACCGAGTGTCCCGCCAGGGCGCCGGTGCCGCCGAACCGGTGCTGGACCGTCTCGGTCCAGGTGTGGATGCGGGGGGTGTCCGCGGCGAGCGCGGCCAGGGCCATGCGCAGGTCGCCGGGCGGGATGACGCCGAGTTCGGCGCGCAGCCGCCCGGAGGACCCCCCGTCGTCGGCGACGGTGACGACGGCGGTGACGCGGTTACTGAGCCGGCGGACGGCGCTGAGGGTGGCGTACAGGCCGTGGCCGCCGCCCAGGGCGACGATCGACGGTTCCGGCGCGGCGACCTGCCCGCCGGGCCCGGGTGCGGGGGCCGCGGTGCCGGGGCCCGTCATTCGCGCCCCAGATCCCGGTGCGCGACGTGCACCGCCAGCGTCGGGTCGGTTTCCAGGCGCGCGGCGAGGGCCTCGCTCATCGCCACGCTGCGGTGCTTGCCGCCGGTACATCCCACCGCGATCGTCATGTAGCGCTTTCCCTCCCGGCGGTAGCCGGCCGTGGTCAGTTCGAGGAGCCGATGATAGGTCTGCAGGTAGTCCTGGGCCCCGTCCCGGCTCAGCACGTAGTCGCGGACGTCGTCGTCCTGGCCGGTGTGCGGGCGCAGTTCGGGCACCCAGTGCGGGTTGGGCAGGAACCGCACGTCGCACACCACGTCCGCGTCCATCGGCAGACCGTACTTGAACCCGAAGGATTCGACGGTGACCCGGATCGAGTCGGCGTCGCCGTCCCCGAACGCGGAGTCGATCTTGCGGCGTAGTTCCGGACCGGACAGCGACGACGTGTCGACCACCAGATCGGCGGCCGCCTTCACCCCGGCGAGCTGGGCGCGTTCGGCGGCGATGCCGTCGGTGAGGGTGCGGTCGGCGGTGTCGGCCTGCAGCGGGTGGCTGCGCCGGACCTGCTCGAAACGACGCACGAGGACCTCGTCGGTGGCCTCGAGGAACAGCACCCGGGTGCGCACGGGCCGGGCGGCCAGTTCGGTGACGACCCAGCCGAGGTCGCCGGTGAACAGGCGGCTGCGGACGTCCATGACCACGGCGAGGCGCTGCAGGGGCGGGTCGGCCTGCACCGCGAGATCGACCATCGAGGTGACCAGTTGCGGGGGCAGATTCTCGGCGACGAACCAGCCGAGATCCTCGAGTGCCGTCGCGGCGGTGCTCAGGCCGGCCCCGGACAGGCCGGTGACCAGGGCGACCTCGGCGCGCGGGCGGAGTTCACCCCGCGGCCGGGGTCGAGGCTGCGCCGTCTGCGCCTGCTGCGTCACCGTTCCGTCTCCGTTCGTCCGCCCGACACGCCGACGGTGCCATCATCACTCACCGGCGTGTCCGGCGCAGCCTCGCCCGCCGTCTCGGTGTCCGGGGCGTCGCCGCGCAGGGCGTCGAGCACGGCGCGGGCGGTGGCGACACCGATGCCCGGCACCGCGGTGATCTCCTCCACGCTCGCCTCCCGCAGCCGGGCCACCGACCCGAAGTGCGCGACGAGCGCGTTGCGCCGCGCCTGCCCGAGCCCGCGAACCCCGTCGAGCGCGGACGCGGTCATCCGCCGGGACCGCTTGCTGCGGTGGTAGGTGATGGCGAAGCGGTGCGCCTCGTCGCGCACCCGCTGCAGCAGGTAGAGCGATTCGCTGGTGCGCGGCAGGATGACCGGATCTTCCTCTCCCGGCACCCACACCTCCTCGAGCCGTTTGGCCAGGCCGATCACCGCGACGTCGGTGATGCCGAGTTCGTCGAGCACCTCCGCCGCGGCGGCGACCTGCGGGGCACCACCGTCGACGACGTACAGGTTCGGCGGGTACGCGAAGCGGCGGGGCCGCCCGGTGGCCGGGTCGAGCGCGGCCTCCGGGGCGAGGTCACCGCCGTCGCCGTCGCGGGCGGCGACCGGGTCACCGCGGCGGGCCGCGTCCGGGTCACCGCGGCGGGCCGCGACCAGGTCACCGCCGGCCGCGGCGAGGTCCCGGTTGTGCCGCAGGAATCGGCGCCGGGTCACCTCGGCGATGGAGGCGACGTCGTCGGAGCGGCCGTCGCCGGCGGCCTCGCGGATGGCGTAGTGGCGGTAGTCGGACTTGCGGGGCAGGCCGTCCTCGAACACCACCAGCGACGCCACGACGTCGGTGCCCTGGACGTGGCTGATGTCGACGCACTCGATGCGCAGCGGCGCCGAGTCCAGGTCGAGGGCCTCCTGGATGCCCTGCAGGGCGGCCGAGCGGGCGGTGAAGTCACCGGCGCGGCGCAGCTTGTGCTGGGTCAGCGCCTCGTGCGCGTTGCGCTGCACGGTCTCGGCGAGGGCCTTCTTGTCCCCGCGCTGCGGTACCCGCAGCCGCACCGGACCCCCGCGCAGGGTGCCGAGCCAGCGGCTCATCTCCTCCGGGTCGGGCGGCAGGGCGGGCACGAGCACCTCCCGCGGCACCGCGCTGCCGGCCGGTTCGGCCCCGGCAGCCGACAGCGCGGCCTCCTCGCCGTAGAACTGGGTGAGGAACTGCTCGACGAGCAGCGACACCTCCGTCTCGGCGTCGGACGCGCCTGCCGCGGTCTCGGGCCGGTCGACCACGTCCCCGGACTTCTCCACCACCCAGCCGCGCTGTCCGCGCACGCGGCCGCCGCGCACGTGGAACACCTGTACGGCCACCTCGAGCTCGTCGCCGGCGAAGGCGACGAGGTCGGCGTCGGTGCCGTCGCCGAGCACCACCGCCTGCTTCTCCATGGCCCGGCGCAGCGCCCCGAGGTCGTCGCGCAGGCGCGCGGCGGTCTCGAAGTCCAGGTCTTCGGCGGCGGCCTGCATGCGCTGTTCGAGGTCGCGGACCAGCTTGTCGGTGCGGCCGGCGAGGAAGTCGCAGAAGTCTTCGACGATGCGCCGGTGCTCGTCGGCGTCGACGCGGCCCACGCACGGCGCCGAGCACTTGTCGATGTAGCCGAGCAGGCACGGGCGGCCGATCTGCGCGTGACGCTTGAACACCCCGGCGGAGCAGGTGCGGGCCGGGAACACCCGCAGCAGCAGGTCCAGGGTCTCGCGGATGGCCCAGGCGTGGGAGTAGGGCCCGAAGTACCGCACGCCCTTGCGGCGCGGTCCTCGGTAGACGAACAGCCGCGGGTAGTCCTCGTTCAGCGTCACCGCGAGCATGGGGTAGGTCTTGTCGTCGCGGTAGCGGACGTTGAAGCGCGGATCGAACTCCTTGATCCAGTTGTACTCGAGCTGGAGCGCCTCGACCTCGGTGCCCACCACGGTCCACTCGACGGACCCGGCGGTGGTCACCATCTGGCGGGTCCGCGGGTGCAGCGACGCGACGTCGGCGAAGTACGAGTTCAGCCGCGAGCGCAGGCTCTTGGCCTTTCCGACGTAGACGACGCGGCCGTGCGGGTCGCGGAACTTGTACACCCCCGGCTCCACCGGGATGGTGCCGGGAGCAGGGCGATAGGTCGAGGGGTCGGGCACGGGTCCAGGCTAGTCGGCGGTGCCGACGCCCCCGCCGTACCGCTGTTCGAGCTCGCGGAACGCGGTCAGCGCCGCGACGGCGTGCTCGCCGTCGCGGGCCTGTACCGCGACGACGGGCACGTACTCGTCCTGCGGCAGCTCGAGCCTCGGCCACGGCTTGCCCTGGGGGAAGCTCATGCCCCGGACCTGATCCCAGCCGAACGCCTTCTCGCCGAGGATGTTGCGGACTGCCACGCCGGCGGCCCCGGCGCGCAGCCGGGGCCGGGTCAGCAGCAGCACACCGCCGGAGACGACCACCCCCACGCAGACGATGGCGATCTGATCGGCGAGGCGCAGGTTCACGCCGGTGTCGCCGCCGGCGCGCAGCACGAGCGCGGCCCCGATGTGGCCGAGCATGAGCAGGACCGCCGCGACGATCGCCCACCGGGTCATCTTGCGGCTGCGGACCTCGAGGTCCCAGACGGTGTCGGCGGCGGAGGTCACCGCGCGGCCCCGCGCAGCCGCTGCAGGGTGACGGCGGTGTCGAGGGCGGCGGCGCACGCCTGGCCGCCCTTGTCCTCGGCGGAGCCGGGCAGTCCGGCCCGGTCGAGGGCCTGTTGTTCGTCGTTCGTGGTCAGGACGCCGTTGCCGACGGGGGTGCCCTCGTCCAACGCGATGCGGGTCAGCCCGTAGGTGACCGCGTCGCACACGTACTCGAAGTGCGGGGTGCCGCCGCGGATCACGACGCCGAGGGCGACGACCGCGTCGTGGGTACGGGCCAGCTGCTGGGCGACGACCGGCAGCTCGATCGCACCGGCGACGCGTTCGACGGTGACGTCGGTGACGCCGGCCTGCTCGGCGACGCGCTGCGCCCCGGCGACGAGCGCCTCGGAGATCTCGGTGTGCCAGCGGCCGGCGACGATGGCCAGCTTCAGCCCGGCCGCCTCGGACAGCTGCAGCTCGGGCAGTCCTTCGCCGCTCATCTACGCGTCCCCCGCCTCGTAGTCGTCCAGGCCGATCAGGTCGTGGCCCATGCGGTCCCGCTTGGTGCGCAGATAGGTGATGTTCTCGGAATTCGCGCGCAGCGGCATCGCCACCCGCTCGGTGATCTGCAGCCCGTAACCGTCGAGGCCGACCCGCTTGGCCGGGTTGTTGGTGAGCAACCGCATCGACGAGATGCCCAGGTCCACGAGGATCTGCGCGCCGATGCCGTAGTCGCGGGCGTCGGCGGGCAGGCCGAGCTGCAGGTTCGCGTCCACGGTGTCCGAGCCGGAGTCCTGGAGCTGGTAGGCCTGCAGCTTGTGCATCAGCCCGATGCCACGGCCCTCGTGTCCGCGCATGTACAGCACCACGCCGCGGCCCTCCATGGCCACCATCTCGAGTGCGGCGTCGAGCTGCGGGCCGCAGTCGCAGCGCAGCGAGCCGAACACGTCGCCGGTCAGGCACTCCGAGTGCACCCGCACGAGCACGTCGGCCCCCTCGCCGTCCGGGCCGGGGATGTCGCCGAGCACCAGCGCGACGTGTTCGACCTCGTCGTAGACGCTCTGGTAGCCGACGGCGGTGAAGTCGCCGTGCCGGGTGGGGATGCGGGCCTCGGCGATGCGCACCACGTGCTTCTCGTGCTTGCGGCGCCAGGCGATCAGGTCGGCGATGGAGATCAGGGCGAGCTTGTGTTCGTCGGCGAAGACCCGCAGTTCCTCGGTCTGAGCCATGTGGCCCTCGTCCTTCTGCGAGACGATCTCGCAGATCACCCCCGCCGGACGCAGGTCGGCCATGCGGGCGAGGTCGACGGCGGCCTCGGTGTGGCCGGGCCGGCGCAGCACGCCGCCCTCCTTGGCGCGCAGCGGCACCACGTGCCCGGGGCGGGTGAAGTCCTGCGCGGTGCTGTTCGGATCGGCGAGCAGGCGCATCGTCGTGGCCCGGTCCGACGCGGAGATGCCGGTGCCGATCCCTTCGCGCGCGTCGACGGTCACCGTGTAGGCGGTGCCGTGCTTGTCCTGGTTGGTCGAGTACATGGGGGGCAGGCCGAGGCGGTCGCAGTCCTCACCGGCCAGCGGCACGCACAGGTACCCGGAGGTGTAGCGCACCATGAACGCCACGAGTTCGGGGGTGGCCTTCTCGGCCGCGAAGATGAGGTCGCCCTCGTTCTCGCGGTCCTCGTCGTCGACCACGACGACCGCCTTGCCGGCTGCGATATCGGCGATCGCGCGCTCGATGGTGTCGAACCTCGTCACTTGCGTGGGCTCCAAAATCTCGTGTACGGACAAACTGATTGCCGAGTTCAACAGTACGACTCAGCGGCCGGCGGCCTGCAGCCGCTCCACATACTTGGCGATGACGTCGACCTCGAGGTTGACGAGCGTGCCGGGCGCGGCACTGCCCAGGGTGGTCAGCGACAACGTCGTCGGGATCAGGGAGATCTCGAACCACTCGTCGCCGGGCGTCCCGCCGAGGGCGGAAACGGTCAGCGAGACCCCGTCCACGGTGATCGAGCCCTTGTGCACCACGTACCGGGACACCTCCGCCGGCAGCGAGATCCGCACCACGGTCCAGTTCTCCGACGGGGTGCGGGAGAGCACGGTGCCGGTGCCGTCGACATGCCCCTGGACCAGGTGCCCGCCGAGACGGCTGTTCAGCGCCGCGGCCCGCTCCAGGTTGACGCGGCTGCCCGGACCGAGCTGCGACAGGCTCGAACGGTCGAGGGTCTCCTTCATCACATCGGCGGTGAAGGAGTCACCGCCCTGGACGTCGACGACGGTCAGGCACACACCGTTGACGGCGATGGAGTCGCCGTGGCCGGCGTCGGAGGTCACCACGGGCCCGCGGACGGTGAACCGCGCCGCGTCGGCGAGGTCCTCCCGCGCGACGATCTCCCCCAGTTCCTCCACGATCCCGGTGAACACGTACCCGCTCCTTCACTCCCGGTCGGGGACCAGGGTCAGCAACACGTCGGCGCCGACGGTTTCGACGCGCTCCCGACGAAACCGTAGCGCCTCGGCGATCGTGCCCACGCCCGCGTCCCGTACGGCGGACGGTCCGGCCCCGAGCAGGACCGGCGCGAGATAGGCCTGGATGCGGTCGACCCGGCCGGCGGCGAGGAACGCCCCGGCCAGGCGCGGGCCGCCCTCGAGCAGCACGTCCGCCCGGTCCGCGAGCGCGCCGAGCACCTCGTCGGGGTCGTGGGTGCGCAGCACCAGGGTCGGCGCGGCGTCGTCGAGAACCCGTGCGGTCCTGGGGATTTCACTTCGGCCGACGACGACGCGCAGCGGTTGGTGCGGGGCGAGCGAGCCGTCCGGCCGCCGGGCGGTCAACCACGGGTCGTCGGCGAGGACGGTGCCGGTGCCGACGACGATCGCGTCGAGGCGGGCACGCTCGGCGTGCACGCGGGCCCGCGCCTGCGGGCCGGAGATCCAGCGGCTCGTGCCGTCGGCCGCGGCGCTGCGCCCGTCCAGGCTCGCCGCGTACTTCCAGGTCACATGGGGACGTCCCGTGCGCTGCCGGTGCAGCCAGGCGCGCAGCGCGCCCGCCTCGGCGAGTTCGGCGCCGAACCCGCCGTGCACGCTCACCCCGGCGGCGCGCAGGGTCTGTGCGCCGCCGGCGGCGGGCGGATTCGGATCGGTCACCGCGTAGTAGACGGCGGCGACGCCGGCACGCAGCAGCGCCTGCGCGCACGGCCCGGTGCGGCCGGTGTGGTTGCACGGCTCGAGGGTGACCACCGCGGTGCCGCCGCGGGCCCGCTCCCCCGCTTCGGTCAGGGCCACGACCTCGGCGTGCGGGCCGCCCGGCGGGCAGGTCGCCCCCACCCCGGCGACCTGCCCGGCCGCGTCGAGGATCACCGCGCCGACCGGCGGGTTGGGGGTGGTGGTGCCGCGCACCGATTCGCCGGCGTCGAGCGCGAGGCGCAGGGCCGCGTCGAGCGGTGCGCCGCTCACCGCCGCCCCACGCGGAGCACCGCTCACGGGGCCAGGGTCAGGTGCGGGGAGGCGTGCGCGGCCCGCTCGCGCAGCTTGCGCACCGCCTCGCCCGGGTCGTCGGCCCCGTACACGGCCGACCCGGCGACGAAGCAGTCGACACCGGCCTCGGCGGCCGCCTCGATGGTGTCGGCGTTGATGCCCCCGTCGATCTCGACGAGCAGGGTCAGCTCGCCGGCGTCGACGAGCCGGCGGATGGCGCGGGCCTTGTCGAGCACGTCCGGGATGAAGGACTGGCCGCCGAATCCGGGCTCGACGCTCATCACCAGCAGCGTGTCGAACTCCTCGAGGATCTCGAGGTACGGCTCGATCGGGGTGCCGGGCTTGACGCTCAGCCCGGCCCGCGCACCGGCGGCCCGGATGTCGCGGGCGACGGCGACGGGGTTGTCGGTGGCCTCGACGTGGAAGGTGACGTTGTGGGCGCCCGCCTCGGCGTAGGGCGGCGCCCAGCGACCCGGATCCTCGATCATCAGATGGCAGTCGAGCGGGATGTCGGTCGCCTTCAGCAACGACTGCACGACCGGAAGGCCGAGGGTCAGGTTCGGGACGAAGTGCGCGTCCATGACGTCGACGTGCAGCCAGTGCGCGTCGGCGACCGCGGCGGCCTCGTCGGCGAGCCGGGCGAAGTCCGCGGAGAGGATGGAGGGAGCAATCATCGGGTGGGCCACGTCCACCGAGTTTAACGGTCCCGGCGGCGGACTCTGCCGCCCGTCACGGTGCCCGCGCCGCCGGCGCGGGTTTTCATGACTTTCGACCCCTGGTTCGGTCTGCTGGGCGATGCTTGAGTGGACGATGGCGGGTCCGGAACCGCTGGGCCCGATGCGGCAGTGGGGAGCGAGAATGGCCACGCACACGGTGTGGGTTCGACCGATCGGCGACGTGGGCGCGGAGGACGCGCCGACGGTGGGCGGCAAGTCCGCCAACCTCGGGGAGATGACCCGCGCCGGGTTCCCCGTGCCGCCCGCCTTCGCCATCACCACCGCCGCCTATCTCGATGCGATGGCCGCGGCGGGAGTGCGCGACCGGCTGCGCGCCGAGGCCGTCCCGGCCCCCGACATCGACGACGCGACGCTGATCCGCACCTCGGCGGAACTGGCGGCGCTGGTGACCGAGTCCACGGTGCCCGACGAAATTCGCGCCGCCATCGTCGCCGCCTACGAGAAACTGGGCGTGGACGTGCCGGTGGCGGTGCGGTCCTCCGCGCCCGCCGAGGACGCCGCGGACACCTCCTTCGCGGGAATCCACGAGTCGTACACCAACATCGCCGGTGCCGACGCGGTGGTGCGCGCCGTGCAGGCGTGCTGGGCGTCGCTGTGGTCCGAACGCGCCCGCACCTACCGCGGCCTGCGCGGGGTGACCGACGAACCGTCCATCGCCGTCGTGGTGCAGGTGATGGTGCGCTCGGAATCGTCGGGGGTGGCGTTCACGGCCGATCCGCGCACCGGCGAACTCGATCGCATCGTCGTCGAGGCCGCCCTCGGTCTGGGCGAGGTCGTCGTCGGGGGGCAGGTCGAGCCCGACACCTACGTCGTCGCCAAGGACGGCTTCACGGTGCTCGATGTACATCTCGGGCATCAGGAGTTCCAGATCGCCTCCACCGACGCCGGCGACAGCCGCGTCGCGGTCGATTCGTCACGGCAGATCCGCGTGCTCGACGAGGAGCAGCTCGGGAAGGTCGCGCGGCTCGCCGCGGACGTCGAACAGCACTACGGCCGGCCGCAGGACCTCGAGTTCGCGTTCGCCGAGGGTGAGCTGTGGATCGTGCAGACCCGCCCGATCACCACCCTCGGGATGCCTGCCGCCGCTGCGGCGTCGGGCAACGGACAGGCGGCGCCGCTGCTGACCGGGCTCGGTGCCGGCCCCGGCCGGGCCACCGGACGGGTCCGGGTGCTGCACGAGCTGGTCGACGGCAAGCGCCTGAGCGACGGGGAGATCCTCGTGGCCCCGATGACGCGCCCCGACTGGCTGCCGATCCTGCGCCGCGCCGGCGGCATCGTCACCGACGGCGGCGGCATCACCTGCCACGCCGCGATCGTCGGCCGCGAACTCGGCAAACCCGTCGTCGTGGGTGCCCGCACCGCGACGCAGGACCTGCAGGACGGCCAGCTGATCACCGTGGACGGCGACGCCGGCGTCGTCTTCGACGGGGAGGTCCGCGCCGAGCGGCCGGCCGCGGCCCAGACCGCCGCCCCGGCGGCCGCCGCATCCGCGCCGACCGTCACCGCGACAGCCGTGTACGTCAATCTCGCCACCCCGGACGCCGCGCAGGCCGTCGCCGACACCGACGTCGACGGGGTGGGGCTGCTGCGGGCGGAATTCATGATCACCGAGGCGCTCGCCGGCCAGCATCCCGCCTACATGATCGCGCAGGGCCGGCGCGAGGAGTACGTGTCGAAGATGGCCGACGGCGTCGCGCGGATCGCGGCGGCCTTCGCCCCGCGTCCGGTGGTGTACCGCGCGATCGACCTGCGCAGCAACGAGTTCGCGAACCTCGAGGGCGGCGAGACGGAGCCGGACGAGGAGAACCCGATGATCGGGTACCGCGGCTGCTTCCGCTACGTGCGCGACCCCGAGCTGTTCTCGCTCGACCTCGACGTCCTGCATCGCGTACGCGCGCAGCATCCCAACGTGCACCTGATGATCCCGTTCGTGCGCACCCGCTGGGAGCTGAAGGAATGCCTGGGCCAGCTCGACGCGCATCCGCTCGGCACCGATCGGCGGATGCTGCGCTGGATCATGGCCGAGGTCCCGTCGGTGGTGTACTGGCTGCCCGAATACGCGAAGCTCGGCATCCACGGCGTGTCGATCGGCAGCAACGACCTGACCCAGCTCGTGCTCGGCGTCGACCGCGACTCCGAGATGTGCAAGGACCTGTTCGACACGCTCGACCCGGCGGTGCTGGACGCGATCGACCACATCATCGAACGCGCGTCGGCGGCCGGCCTGACCACGTCGCTGTGCGGGCAGGCCGTCTCCACCAGCACCGAGCTCGCCGAGCATCTCGTGCGCCGGGGCATCACGTCGGTGTCGGTCACGCCGGACGCGGCCGCACAGACCCGGCGCACGGTGGCGCGGGCCGAGCAGCGGATCGTTCTGGACCGCGCCCGGCACGAGCACTGACGACCCCGGGCGACCGGACCCGTCGGCCCGCTCGGCACCGCCCGGACGACGGGGACGATCGGGTGTCACCGCTCGCGCGCGAGGACGTCGAACCGTTCGACGTCCTCGCGCCGGCAAACCTGGCTGCCCGGGGTGAGCAGCGCCGCCGAGCCGGCGGCGATGCCCAGTGCCATGGCGTCGCGCAGCGACCGCCCCCGCAGCAAGCCGACGACCAGTCCGGCGACCATGCTGTCGCCCGCGCCGACGGCGCTGCGCACGGGCACGTCCAGCGCTTTCACCCGCGCGGTCGTGTCGGCGGAGACCAGCAGCGCCCCGTCCGGCCCGAGCGAGACCACCACGACCTCGGCGATGCCGGCGTCGACGAGCTCGTGGGCGGCCGCGGCCTGTTCGTGCGGGGTGCGCAGTTCCCGGCCCACCCACTCGCGCAGCTCCCGCAGGCTCGGTTTGACCAGGTGCACACCGGACTTGATGCGGCGCAGCGCGTCCCCCGACGAGTCGAGGACGAAGCGGGCGCCGGCATCGGTGGCCGCGTCGGCCACGCGCTGGACGAACTCGCCCGGCACACCCGGCGGCAGGCTGCCGCTGGCGACGACGTACCGCGCACCGGTGGCGGTCTCGACGAGCATGTCCAGGCACCGTTCCTGATCCCGCACGCTCAGCTCCGGGCCGGGCAGCACGAACCGATACTCCTGGCCGGTGCTGCGCTCGATCGCCGTGAACGACTCCCGGGTCATGCCGTCGATGTCGATGCGCCGGCTGTCGACGCCGCCGCCGGACAGCAGCGCCGAAAGCATGTCCCCGGTCGGGCCGCCGGCCGGATACACCGCTGCGGCCGAGACACCGAGCACCCCGGCGACCTTCGCGACGTTGATCCCGCCGCCGCCGGCCTCGAGTCGCGGCGCCTCGCAGCGCAGTTTGCTGGTGGGCCGCACCTGCTCGGTATAGGTGGTCATGTCGAGCGCCGGGTTCATGGTCACGGTGACGATGTCGGGCACGACGTGCCTCCTGCCGGGAGCGGGCGGGTCGCGTCCGACCGTATCCGAGCGCGGACCGATTCTCCCGGCGTTCGCGCGGCGAGCTCGCCGGTCAGCTCGCCGGGGCGCGCAGCGCGGCCATGAACATCGCGTCGGTGCCGTGCCGGTGCGGCCACAGCTGCACGGACGGACCGTCGCCGAGACGCGGCACGCCGGGCACGAGCTCGCGCGTGTCGAGCTGCTCGACCCGGTGCCGCCGGACGGCGTCGGCGACGACGGCGAGGGTCTCGGACGTGTGCGGCGAGCACGTCGCGTACAGCCCCCCCCCCCCCGGCCGCAGCAGCCCGATCGCC
>NZ_AJFC01000247.1:0-35186 GCF_000256505.1 Rhodococcus sp. P14
ACCACCCCACCCGGCCGCAGCAGCCCGATCGCCGAGGCGAGGAGCTGCTTCTGCAACCGCACCAGCTCGGCGACGTCGCCGGGGTTGCGCCGCCACCGGGATTCGGGCCGGCGACGCAGGGCGCCGAGCCCGGTGCACGGCGCGTCGACCAGGATGCGGTCGTAGCCGGCCCCCAGGCCGGGCTCGCGGCCGTCGGCCACGTGCACCGTGACCGGGAGGCCGCGGGTGGACTTGCGGACCAGTTCGGCGCGGTGCTCGACCGGTTCGACGGCGTCGACGGTGAAGCCGTCGATGTCGGCGAGCGCGCCGAGCAGGGCGGCCTTGCCGCCCGGGCCGGCACACAGGTCCAGCCACCGGCCCCGATCGGGTCCGTCGAGCGGGGCGAGGGTGAGCGCCCGCGCCACCAGCTGACTGCCCTCGTCCTGGACGCCGGCCATGCCCTCGCGCACGGCGTCGAGCTTGCCGGGATCACCGCCGGCATCGAGATGCACGGCGTAGGGCGACCAGGGCCCGATCTCGCCACCGGTGGCCAGCGCGAGTTCCTCCGCGGTGATCACCCCCGGGCGGGCCACCAGGTGCACCACCGGTCGGGCGTCGTCCGCCGCGAGCACCTCCTCGAGCTCCCCGGCGTCCGGGCCGAGCGCGACCGCGAAGGCCTTCGCGATCCACTCCGGGTGCGCATACCGGAAGGCCAGGTGTCCCACCGGGTCGCGAGCCGGGTCGGGGGCGAGCTCGGCGATCCACTGTTCCTCCGGCTTCTCCGCGACGCGGCGCAGCACCGCATTGACGAAGCCGGACTTGCCGTGGCCGAATTCGCCGCGGACGATGTCGACACTCGTCGCGACGGCCGCGTGCGGGGCGATGCGGGTCCGCAGCAGCTGATACGTGCCCAACCGCAGGGTGTCCAGCAGCGCCCCGTCGATCTCGGTGACGGGCCGGTGGGCACAGGCGGCGATCACGGCGTCGAGCAGGCCCTGGGCGCGGGCGGCGCCGTATGTCAGCTCGGTGGCCAGGGCGGCGTCGCGCCCGTCGAGTCGTCGCTCGCGCAGCAGCGCCGGCAGCACCAGGTTGGCGTAGGCGTCGCGCTCCCGGACGGCGCGCAGCACGTCCCGGGCGGCGAGCCGAGCCTGGTCGAGGCCGGCCTCGGCGGGCGACGGCCGGCGGGCCTGCCGGGGCTTGTTGTTGCGGTCCCCGGGCCCGCGGCGGGACCGGCGGGCGGGGCGGCGGGACTCGGTCACTGGGCGCGTACCTCCGGGTCGAGGCGGGCGCCGCGAACCCAGTCCGCGGCCGCCATCGTCTTCTTGCCGGGCGGCTGGACCTGCCCGAGTCGCACGGCGGTGCTGCCGGTGCCGACGAGGACACCGTCCTTGCGGGCCAGGATCTGCCCGGGCGCGAGGGTCTCGTCGGTGCCGGTCACGGGTCCGAGCTTCACGCGCAGGTCGCCGATCATCGTCCAGGCCCCGGGTGCGGGCGTGACCGAACGGATGTGGCGGTCGACGAGGTGTGCGGGACGGTCCCAGCTCACCCGAGCCGACTCGACGGTGACCTTCGGGGCGTGCGAGACGCCGTCCGGGGGTTGGGGCACCGCCGTGAGCATCCCGTCCTCGAGGCCGTCGAGGGTCGATTCGAGCAGCACGGCTCCGGAGTCGGCGAGCCGGGCGAGCAGATCTCCCGCGGTGTCGTCGGGCCGGATCGTCTCGGTGACCACCCCGTAGACCGGGCCGGTGTCCAGGCCCGCCTCGAGCCGGAACGTGCTCGCGCCGGTCACCTCGTCCCCCGCGGCGAGCGCGGCCTGGACGGGCGCGGCGCCGCGCCAGGCGGGCAGCAGCGAGAAGTGGAGGTTCACCCAGCCGAACTTCGGGATGTCGAGCACCGGCTGCGGGATGAGCGCGCCGTAGGCGACGACCGGGCAGCAGTCGGGGGCGAGTTCGGTCAGCCGGGCGACGAAGTCGGGGTCGCGGGGCCGCTCCGGGGTGAGGACCTCGATGCCGTGTTCGTCGGCGAGCTGCCCCACGGCCGAGCGGACGACCCGCCGTCCGCGGCCGGCGGTGGTGTCGGGCCGGGTCACGACCGCGACCACCTCGTGGCGCGGCGAGTCGAGCAGGCGGCGCAGGGCCGGTACGGCCGGTTCGGGGGTCCCGGCGAACACCAGCCGCACGTCAGCGGCCCGTCCGCGGGCGGGAAACGAGGCCCCGGCCCCGGGACGAGGACCGTGCTGGGCCGACCGAACTGTTCACGAATGCTGCTCCCGGATCTCGACGACGAATGGTGCCCTCAGTCTAGGGACCGGGCCTGCGGGCGGTGACAGCCGTCCGCGAACCCGACGGGCCGGGCCGGGCGTGACGAATCCCGGCACCCGTCGGGCCGCGTCGATAGGCTGAGCCGATGGCAGAGACGCGAGAACGGATGGAACGGTCCCCCCGGGTGCGCTCGGCGGATCCCGCGGGCGTGCCCTGGCCGGCGGCGCAGGAGCAGGACGTGGTCCTGGTGGACACCACGTGGGGCGAGCTGCAGCCGCTGCAGTGCGCGCCCGGGGTGGTGACCGTCGGCGAGCTGGAACTGACCGAGCTGGTCGCGAACGGAGCGGTGCTCGTCGACACCCGGGTCCCGGACTCGCGCAAGGGCAGGTCCATTCCGGGCGCGATCAATCTGCCGCACGGCCGGATCACGGAGCTGCGGGACCGGCTCGATCCGTCCCGGGTGTCGATCCTGTTCTGCAACGGCCCGCAGTGTCCGCAGTCCCCGATGGCGATCCGGGAGCTGCTCGAGGCGGGGTACCCGGCGTCCGCGCTGGCGTACTACCGCGGTGGCCTGCACGACTGGGTGACGCTGGCGATGCCGCTGGAGCAGGTGGACTGACCTGCGGGGCACGCCGCGCCCCGCGGCGCGCCTCCCAGGCTCGGGCGGCCAGGACGGCGAGCCCGACGTAACCCCAGCCGAGCAGCACGTCGACCAGGTAGTGTTCGCCGCCGTAGACGAGCGTGAAGGCCATGGCCAGCGGGAACGCCACCAGCAGGGCCCGCATCCAGGCGCGCCGCGCGATCGGCCACAGGGCGACCGCCACGAGCAGGGCGAATGCCGAGTGCAGCGACGGCAGCGCGGCGACCGGGTTGCCCTGCGCCTCCAACCATCGGGTGCCGACGTCGATGGGCACTACGCCGAACCCGAAGCCGGTGACCCGGCCGACGCCTTCCGGCAGGACGCCCACCTCGGACGCATACCACGGCGGGGCCGCCGGCACGAGGATGTAGGTGATGAGCCCGAAGTACGACAGGAGCAGCACCCGTCGCATGTATCCGGCCCAGCGCGCCCGCGACTGCAGGTACAGCACGGCCGCGAGCAACCACGGCACGAGGAAATGGCTGGGGTAGACGACCGAGGTGAGCATCGTCCAGCCGGGCCGCTCCCCGTCCGCGCCGAGCAGGCGTTCCTGCAGCCACACCGTCGGGACCGTGCCGAACAGCCAGCTCTCCACGGCGACCAGTTCGTGTATTCGAACGGGCAGGCCGAGTTCGTCGGCGATGCCACGGGTGTGGTCGTAGACCACGAGCGCCGCGACCAGGGGCAACCAGTCGACGACGACGCGCACGTGCCCGCGCCACGGCCGGTCGATCGCGAAGGCGATCAGCCCGGCGACGATCCAGGCCGCCTGGTACACCCGGTCGGCGGGGATGCCCATCGTGACGACGGTGCCGACCAGCGCGATGAGGTACCCGCACCGCGCGGCCACCCGGAGGTACTGCCGCGGCGGCACGAGCTGCGGCGCCCGCATCACCGCGAGAGCCCGGGCCGGAAGCGAGGGGGCGTTCACCGCTACCTCCCTTCGGCGCGCCGTCCCGGGCGCCGGTGACCGTCGTCCGCAGGGGCTCGTGCCGCCCGCATACCCATGATCGGGGTACCGGACACGCCCCGGGGACGGAACGGCTCAGGAGTTGCTCTCGATGATCAGTTCGGGGATGCCCGTGCCGAGCCGCACCGGGACACACTCGCCGGGGGCGTACCGCTCGGGGTCGAGGGCGTGCCGGATCACGGTGAGCGAGAACGGGTCGTACACCATGTTGAAGTGCCCGGTCTGATCCGGTGGGCACAGGTCCTGGATCATCAGGTTGACCGCCCCGGGTCCGCGCAACGCGACGTTGGTGGCCGGCTGGATGACCTCGTCGACGCGGGATCCGATGGTGGTGTAGCGGACGCCGGGAACGGTGTCGACCGGGGTGTTGAGCTCGGTGAGCAGCTCGGAGCCCTGCAGCTGCTGCGCGAGGGCCACCGAGAAGAAGTCCTCGACCGCGCCGGTGGCGCCCGGAGCGGCCACGACCGCGGCGCCGAGCCCGTAGAAGGTGCCGCCGTAGCTCGGCGAGGCCACCCCCACCCAGCGGTCCACGACGGCCGAGCCGCCCAGCCGGTTGACGTAGTACCGCGCGACGGTCGCACCCTGCGAGTAGCCGACGAGGTCGACCTCGTCGGCGCCGGTGCCGGCACGCACCCGCTCGACGAACGTCCCGAGCTGCGCGGCGCTGACCCGGATGTCGCCGGTGCCGTACTCGTCGGCACCGTCGGCCTTGCCGTAGTCGAGGGCGAACACGCACCATCCGGCATCGGCGAGCATCGGTGCGACCGCGGCCCAGTCCGAGTAGGAGTTGGAGTCGGTGCCGTGGGCGAGCACCACCGGTCGTGGATGCTCCGGAGACGGCACGCACCCGAAGTCGTTCGACCGCGCCGGCGCCGTTCCGGGATGCTCCTCGGCGTAGCCGGCGGCCTGGGCGTGGGTGGTGGCCACGGGGCCCGGGTCGACGGGTACGGACGCCGACGACCCCGGCGCGGCGGTGACGGCCGCGGCGCCCGTGACGGCCGCGGCGGCCACCGCGATACCGGCCAGCGCCCCGGCAATCCTGCGTGCGCCGTTCACGGCCCCTCCCTCCGGCTCGCCCGCAGCCGGGCTCCCGTCACCAGAATCGACCCCTCGGGACCTATCGTGACACAGGTGCGCCCCACCGGCATGTCATCTTTCCGCAGGTGACGGGGGGTTCTTCCCGTCCTGCCACCCGGGGCGATCCTCCGCGCGGCGCCGGAGGCCGTGGCGGCCGTCACCCGACGCGCAGCGGATCGATCTGCACCCGCAACGCCCCCTCGCCGCGGCGGGCACTGCGGGCGGCCTGCGCCTCACGCAGGGCGCGGCCGAGCGCGAGGCCCCGGCCGCGCGGCACCCGGATCACCATGCGCTGCACCTCGTCCGGCTCGGGATCGTCGGCCCCGAACGGCAGCCGCTCCCCCGGCGGCAACGGCACCGGCCCGAGCACCTCCGCCTCCGGCGGGAGCGTCGCGGCGGCCAGCAGGTCGGCGACTGCGGCGGCGGTGCCGTCGACGGCGGCCATGTGCACCGCCGGCGGGAAGCCGACCTCGGCGCGCTCGGCGAGCTGGGACTGCGCGTGCCCGATCGGGTCCCACCGCACCAGTGCCTGCACGGTGGGGATGCCGGCGTCTGCGACGACGACGACCTGGCCGCCGTCGGCGAAGGGCCGCACCAGCGACGACGCGGTGAGCCAGCGACGCATCGTCTCCTCGGCGGCCCGCAGGTCGGCGCGGCCGAGCAGGGCCCACCCGTCGAGCAGCAGCGCCGCGCCGTACCCCCCGGCGGCGACGGGTTCGGCGCCCACCGTGGCCACGACGAGCGCCGGTCCCGCCGGGGCGGTGGCTTTGACCTCCGTCCCACCGGAGGTGACCACCGGGACACCGGGGAACGCCCGGCCGAGTTCCTCGGCGGTGCGCCCGGCGCCGACGACGACGGCGCGCAGGGCACGAGCACCGCACGCGTGGCAGCGGTGGGTGGCGTCGGCGATGCCGCACCAGCGGCAGGCGGGGGTCGCGGCACCGTCCGGGCCGGCGGCCTGCGGCAACGCGAGCGGGCCGTTGCAGTGCCGGCAGCGGGCCGGGGTCCGGCACTTGGCGCACGCCAGCGCAGGCACGTAGCCGCGGCGGGGCACCTGCACGAGCACCCCGCGGTCGGCGCCCAGGGCGGCGCGGGCGGCGGCGAAGGCGATGGCCGGCAGGCGGGCGGCGCGGGCGGCGGGGTCGCGGGCGAGGGCCTGGTCGCTGTCGGCGAGGGCGGTGATCTTGGGGGCGCTGGCACGGACGACGTCGCGGGGGGCGGCGAGGTCGTGCGCCCATCCGGTGTCGACGAGGGCCTGGGTCTCGGCGGTGCGGGCGTGCCCGGCCAGGACGACGGCGGCACCGGTGGCGTGGGCTCGCAGCAGCGCCACCTCTCGGGCGTGCGGGTACGGCGCCCGGGGCTCGGAGTGCAGGTCGTCGCCGTCGTCCCACACCACGAGCAGGCCGAGGGCGGGGGTGGGAGCGAACACCGCGGCCCGGGTGCCGACGACGATGCGGGCGGTTCCGCGCAGCGCCGCGAGCCAGCGCCGGTAGCGCACGGCCGGACCGAGCCCGGCGGCGAGCCCGACGACGCAGTCGGCGCCGGCCATGTCGGCGCAGGCGGTCACGACCCGGTCGAGGTCGCGCTGGTCGGGCACCACGAGCACCGCGGCGTGGCCGGTGGCGGCGACCGCCGCCGCGAGTTCGGCCAGGCGACGGGGCCAGTCCTCCCCGGGCAGGGACTGCCAGGCCGCGCGGGGGGCGCGGCCGGCGGCGAGGGCGTCGAGGAAGTTCTCGCCGTGGCGGTATCGGGACCAGGCGATCCGGTCGACGGCCGGTGCCGCGGTGGGCGGTGCGGGTGGCGGGTCCTCCGCCTCGACCCGGGCGTGCCGCGGGGGCACCGCGAGTCGCAGCACGTCGGCTCGGGTACCGGCGTAGCGGGCGGCGACGGCGTCGGCGAGGGCGGCGATCTCGGGGGTCAGGACGACCTCGGGCGAGACGATCCGGTCGAGCCAGCCGAGCCGGCCCGTGTGCTCGCTGGTCGGCGCGCGGGACAGCAGGAAGCCGTCGACGAGCCTGCCGGCGAACCGGACGCGCACCCGCACGCCCGGTCGCGCCTCGGCATCGAGCTCACGCGGGATCAGGTAATCGAATTCGCGGTCGAGGTGCGGCAACGGCAGCAGCGGCAGGATCCGCGCCACCGGATCCGTCTCGGCCGCGGTCCTGTCGGTGGCCACCCGGACCGTCGAGGGGTCGGGTTACAGACCGGCGGCGGCGCGCAGCTTCTCGGCCCGGTCGGTGTTCTCCCACGGCAGGTCGATGTCGGTGCGGCCGAAGTGCCCGTACGCGGCGGTCTGTGCGTAGATCGGCCGCAGCAGGTCCAGGTCCCGGATGATCGCACCCGGTCGCAGGTCGAACACCTCGGTGATCGCCTGCTGGATCCGTGCCGGGTCGGTCTTCTCGGTGCCGAACGTCTCGACGAACAGTCCCACCGGGGCGGCCTTGCCGATGGCGTAGGCCACCTGCACCTCGAGCCGGCCGGCCAGGCCCGCGGCCACGGCGGTCTTGGCGACCCACCGCATCGCGTAGGCGGCCGAGCGGTCCACCTTCGACGGGTCCTTGCCCGAGAACGCGCCGCCGCCGTGCCGGGCCATGCCGCCGTAGGTGTCGACGATGATCTTGCGGCCGGTCAGGCCCGCATCCCCCATCGGGCCGCCGAGCACGAACGACCCGGACGGGTTCACCAGCAACCGCAGGCCGGCGGTGTCCAGGCCCGCGAGGCTCGGGTCCGCCAGCACCGCCTCGACGACGTGGGTACGCAGGTCCGGGGTGAGCAGGTTGTTCAGGTCGATGTCCGCCGCGTGCTGGGTGGAGATCACCACGGTGTCCAAGCGGACCGGGCGGTCGCCGTCGTACTCGATGGTGACCTGGGTCTTGCCGTCCGGCCGCAGGTACGGCAGCACCCCGCTCTTGCGGACCTCGGTGAGCCGGCGCGAGAGCCGGTGCGCCAGCGCGATCGGCAGCGGCATCAGTTCCGGGGTGTCCGAGCAGGCGTAGCCGAACATCAGGCCCTGGTCGCCGGCGCCCTGCCGGGCCACCTCGTCGTCGGTGAGCACCCCGGTGCGGGCCTCGTGCGAGACGTCGACGCCGCCGGCGATCTCCGGGGACTGCGCGCCGATGGCGATGTTGACCCCGCAGGAGTTGCCGTCGAAACCCTTCGAGGACGAGTCGTAGCCGATCTCGAGGACCCGGTCGCGCACGATCTTCGGGATGTCCGCGTAGGCCGAGGTGGTGACCTCCCCGACCACGTGCACCTGCCCGGTGGTCACGAGGGTCTCGACCGCGACGCGGGCGCGGGGGTCTTCGGTGAGCAGCGCGTCGAGGACGGAGTCGCTGATCGCGTCACAGATCTTGTCCGGGTGTCCCTCCGTCACGGACTCACTGGTGAAAAGCCGACCGCCGGTCTTGCTCACGGAACTCCCTCTCGACTGGTTGTGTCTAGCTCGAACGATATGGGCGACGCTACTGTTCCGGCCGCGCCGACGCGAGACTTTCGCTCACGGGCGCGCCCCCGACGTCACGGGCGCGCCGCCCCCGACGTCACGGGCGCGCCGCTGCCAGGGTCACGACCGGTCCTGCGCCAGCAGCGGGCGCAGTGCGTCGAGGACGCGGCTGGCCATCAGCGCCTTGGAGCCGTGCGCGAGGGCGGTCTCGGAACCGTCTGCCGCCAGCAGCCACCCGTCGTTGTGGTCGACCTCGAACGCCTTCCCGTCGCCGACGGCGTTGACCACCAGCAGATCGCAGCCCTTGCGGGCCAGTTTGGCGCGGGCGTGGGTGAGGACGTCGCCCTCGGCGTCGCCGGTCTCGGCGGCGAAACCGACGATGACGGTGCTCGCCGGCAGCGTGCCCTCGGTGCGGGCGGCGACCAGCCCGGCGAGAATGTCCTCGTTCTTGGTCAGCGCGATCGCCTCCGGCTCGCCCGCGCCCTTCTTGATCTTGCTGGTGGCGAAGGTGCTCGGCCGGAAGTCGGCGACGGCGGCGGACATGACGACCGCGTCCGCACCGGCGGCATGCTTGGTGACCGCGGCCTGCATCTGGGCGGCGGTCTGGACCTGCACCACCTCCACCGCGGCGGGATCGGCCAGCCCGGCCACCGCCCCGGCGACGAGGGTGACGTCGGCGCCGCGCTGGGCGGCGAGCCGGGCGAGGGCATAGCCCTGCTTGCCGGAGCTGCGGTTGCCGAGGAACCGCACCGGGTCCAGCGGTTCGCGGGTGCCGCCGGCGGAGACGACGATGCGCCGCCCGGTCAGATCCCGCGGCAACGCGTCCGGTCGTTCGAGCAGCAGCGACGCCAGTCCGAAGATCTCCTCGGGTTCGGGGAGCCGGCCGGCGCCGGTGTCGTGCCCGGTGAGCCGGCCGGAGGCGGGCTCGACGACGACGGCGCCGCGGCGGCGCAGCGTGGCGACGTTGTCCACCGTCGCCGGGTGTTCCCACATCTCGGTGTGCATCGCAGGCGCGAACACGACCGGGCACCGCGCGGTGAGCAGCGTGGCGGTGAGCAGGTCGTCGGCACGGCCGTGGGCGGCGCGGGCCATCAGGTCGGCGGTGGCGGGGGCGACGACCACCAGGTCGGCCTCCTGTCCGAGCCGCACGTGCGGAACCTGCGGCACGTCGGCGAACACGCCGGTGTGCACGGGGTTGCCGGACAGGGCCTCGAAGGTGGCGCGGCCGACGAACTCGAGCGCCGAGTCCGTCGGGATGACCCGCACGTGGTGTCCACTTTCGGTGAACGCCCGGATCAGCGCGCAGGCCTTGTAGGCGGCGATGCCGCCACCGACGCCGACGACGATGCGGCGGCGTTGCGCGAATTCCGAGTGGTCCGCGGTGCCCGCGGCGCGCTGGCTCACTCGCCTTCGGCGTGCTCGAGCAGGTCTGCGTGGATCTCCCGCAGCGCGATCGACAGCGGCTTCTCCTGCAGGCCGGGCTCGACGAGCGGGCCGACGTACTCGAGGATGCCGTCGCCGAGCTGGTTGTAGTAGTCGTTGATCTGCCGGGCACGCTTGGCTGCGTAGATCACCAGCGCGTACTTCGAGGAGGTGCGCTCGAGCAGCTCGTCGATGGGCGGGTTGGTGATGCCCAGCGGGGTGTCGTAGGCCGGCAGGTCGTGGCCGGCGGTGTCGGACACGGCTGCTTGGGTGCTGCTCACTCGGTGTTCTCCTGTGTCGTTCCGGAGCTCTGGTGGGGCCCGGGATTCGGGTTCGAGGCGGGGAAGGTCGTGATCGGCTGCGGACGGTCGGGGCGATCGTCGCGGGGACCGACCAACAAGGATACCAATTCGTCGCAGGCGCGGTCGACGTCCTCGTTGACGATCACCGTGTCGAACTCGTCGCGGGCGTCGAGTTCGGTCCGGGCGGTCTCGAGCCGGCGGCGGACCACCTCGTCCGATTCGGTGCCGCGGCCGGTGAGGCGGGCGACCAGCACATCCCAGCTCGGCGGCGCCAGGAAGGCCAGCACGGCCTCCGGCATGGCGGCGCGCACGGAGCGGGCGCCGGTCAGGTCCACCTCGACGAGCACGGGGCGTCCCGAGGCGAGCGCGTCCCGCACGGGACCGGCGGGGGTGCCCGAGCGTTGCAGCCCGCCGTGGATCTCGGCCCACTCGAGCAGGTCCCCGGACTCGATCATCCGATCGAACTCGTCGCGGCTGACGAAGTGGTAGTCCACCCCGTTCACCTCGCCGGGCCGGGGGTCGCGGGTGGTGGCCGACACGCTGAACAGCAGGTCGGGCACCCGGCTGCGGAGCCGGCGGACAACGGTGGACTTCCCGACGGCGGAGGGGCCGGCCAGCACCACCAGCCGGCCCCTCCGCGTCGTGGAACCGCTGTCCGACACGGTGTGTGCGTCAGCTACCACCGGTCGCTCAGGCGTCGAAGTCGAACCTGGCGAGCAGCGCCTTGCGCTGACGGTCGCCCAGGCCGCGCAGGCGGCGCGTCGGGGCGATCTCGAGTTCGGTCATGATCTCCTGCGCCTTGACCTTGCCGACCTTCGGCAGGGCCTCGAGCAGGGCGGACACCTTCATCTTGCCGAGGATCTCGTCGTTCTCGGCATCGGCCAGGACCTGCTTGAGGTCGGTGCCGCCGCGCTTCAGGCGGTCCTTGAGCTCAGCCCGGGCGCGACGGGCAGCAGCCGCCTTCTCCAGAGCAGCGGCGCGCTGCTCGTCGGTCAGCTGGGGAAGGGCCACGGTTCCTCCGTCTCATCGTTGGCAATCAGTCTCATCCGCCGGTTAACCAGCGGCGATAGCGACCGTACTCACGCCGGACGACGATTGCGAACCCACCCCCCGGCGTTTCGGCTCGAAAACACGTGCGGTAGTGCGCCCGCAGCGTGGCCCGCGGGCGGGTCCGGCCCGGGGACGTAGGCACCGCCCCTCACCTCGGCGAACCCGGCATCGCCGCAGGTAGCGGCGTTGTGGATGGCAGTTCGGCCCGGCGCGGGTGCCGGTCTGCGGGCCGGCGCCGGCGCCGGCGCGTCCACGCCGGAAACGGCCCGGAAAAATTTCCGCGCACGAGCGTGTCGGGGGGCTCCCACCTGCACCGGAACGGACATCCGGCCCGGAGCCGGGAGCCGGATCCGGGCCGGATGTCCGGGGCCGTCAGGCCCGCAGGAAGGCGAACGCGTCCACGGTGCGGGACACGGCGTCGCGCAGCGCCGCGGGCGTCGGGCCCGCCCGCAGCACCTCGCGGGAGACGTTGGGCACGACGGCGTCGAGGCGGTCGCCCGCCAGCCGGCGCACGTCCTCCGCGGTGCCGCCCTGGGCGCCCACCCCGGGCATCAGGATCGGGCCGTGCAGCGCGCTCAGGTCCGGTGCCCGGGTGAGGGTCGCGCCCACGACGACGCCGACGGAGCCGAGCGTGTCGGCGCCGGCGTTGCGGGCCGCGGCCTCGTCGACCATCACCTGCGCGACGCTGCGCCCGTCGGCGGTGCGCGCCTGCTGCACCTGGGCGCCCTCGGGGTTGGAGGTGGCGGCGAGGACGAACACCCCGCGCCCGTCGACGGCGAGGCGCAGGGCGGGCTCGAGCGCGCCGAACCCCAGGTACGGCGAGACGGTGACCGCGTCGGAGCCCAGCGGGGACGCATCGGTCAGCCACGTGCGGGCGTACGCGTCCATCGTCGAGCCGATGTCGCCGCGCTTGGCGTCCGCAAGGACGAGGGTGCCGGCGCCGCGCAGGGCCGTCACGGTGCGCTCGAGCACCGCGATGCCCGCGGCACCGAACGCCTCGAAGAACGCGACCTGCGGCTTGACGAGGGCCACCCGCCCGGCGAACGCGTCGACACACGTCCCGGCGAACCGCTCGAGGCCCGCGACGTCGACCGGCAGCCCCCACGCCGCGAGCAGTTCCGGGTGGGGGTCGATGCCCACACACAGCGGCCCGCGCTCGGCGAGGGCCGCGTGCAGACGCTGCCCGAACGTCGTCACGACGCCGTGTCCGCGAGTCCGTCGCGCAGCCCTCCGACGCCGCCGGACGCCCCGGCGTCCTCGCGGAGGCTGCCCTGGTCCTCCCGGAGCCCGGCGTGCATCTCCTGCAGGGAACGGACCCCGATGTCGCCACGGATGGCGGCCTCGATGCCCTGCACGGCCGCGGAGGCACCCTGCACGGTCGTGATGCACGGGATGTTCGCGGCGACGGCCGCGGTGCGGATCTCGTAGCCGTCGATGCGCGGCCCGGAGTTGCCCCACGGGGTGTTGATCACCATGTCGACCTCACCGGCGCGGATCTTCTCGACGATGGTGTGGGCCCCCTCGGGCCGTTCCTCCTCCGACACCTTGTACACGTGCTCGCACGGGATGCCGTTGCGGCGCAGCACCTCCGCGGTGCCGATGGTGGCGAGCACCCGGAAGCCGAGGTCGGCGAGCCGCTTGACGGGGAAGATCAGCGACCGCTTGTCCTTGTTGGCGACCGAGACGAACACCGAGCCGGAGGTGGGCAGCGAACCGTAGGCGGCGGTCTGGCTCTTGGCGAACGCGGTGCCGAAGTCGTCGTCGATGCCCATGACCTCGCCGGTGGACTTCATCTCCGGGCTGAGCAGCGAGTCGATGCCGGTGCCGTCGGCGCGGCGGAACCGGTTGAACGGCAGCACCGCCTCCTTCACCGCGACCGGGGCGTCGACCGGGGCGTGCCCGCCGTCGCCGTGGGCGGGCAGGATGCCCTCGGCGCGCAGGTCGGCGATGCTCTCGCCCATCATGACCCGCGCGCAGGCCTTGGCGAGCTGCACGGCGGTGGCCTTCGAGACGAACGGCACGGTGCGGGAGGCACGCGGGTTGGCCTCGAGCACGTAGAGGACGTCGTCCTTGAGGGCGTACTGCACGTTGAGCAGGCCCTTGACGCCGATACCGTGCGCGAGGGCCTCGGTGGAGCGGCGCACGTTCTCGAGGTCGGACCGCCCGAGGGTGATCGGCGGCAGCGCGCACGACGAGTCGCCGGAGTGGATGCCGGCCTCCTCGATGTGCTCCATGATGCCGCCGATGTAGACGTCGGTGCCGTCGCACAGGGCGTCGACGTCGATCTCGACCGCGTCGTCGAGGAAGCGGTCGACCAGCACGGGCCGGTCCTCGGAGATCTCGGTGGCGCGGGAGATGTAGCTCTCGAGCGCGTTCTCGTCGTAGACGATCTCCATGCCGCGCCCGCCGAGGACGTAGGACGGACGGACCAGCACCGGATAGCCGATGCCGGCGGCGATGTCGCGGGCGCCCTCGAAGGTGGTGGCGGTGCCGAACTTCGGGGCCGGCAGGCCCGCCTCGGTGAGCACCCGGCCGAACTCGCCGCGGTCCTCGGCCAGGTCGATGGCCTCGGGGCTGGTGCCCACGATCGGCCCCCCGGCGGCCTTCAACCGTCGCGCGAGCCCGAGCGGGGTCTGGCCGCCGAGCTGGACGATGACCCCGGCGACGGTGCCGGACTGCGACTCGGCCCGGTACACCTCGAAGACGTCCTCGAAGGTGAGCGGCTCGAAGTAGAGACGGTCGGCGGTGTCGTAGTCGGTCGAGACCGTCTCGGGGTTGCAGTTGACCATGACGGTTTCGTAGCCGGCCTGCGACAGGGTCAGGGCGGCGTGCACGCACGAGTAGTCGAACTCGATGCCCTGACCGATGCGGTTGGGGCCCGAGCCGAGGATGAGCACCTTCGGCCGCTCGCGCTGCTCGGCGACCTCGGTCTCGGCGTCCGGGTCGAGTTCGTACGTCGAGTAGTGGTACGGGGTCTTGGCCTCGAACTCGGCGGCGCAGGTGTCGACGGTCTTGTACACCGGATGCACGCCGAGCTGCTCGCGCAGGGCCCGCACCGCGTCCTCGTCGCCGAGTTCGGGGCGCAGCGCCGCGATCTGCCGGTCGGAGAAGCCGTGGTGCTTGGAAAAGCGCAGTTCCCGCTCCCCGAACGTCTCGGCGGCGCGCACCGTCTCCCCCAGCTCGACGATCTGCTGGATCTGATCGAGGAACCACGGGTCGATCTTGGTGGCGTCGAACAGCTGCTCGACGGTGGCGCCGAGCTCGAAGGCCTTGGCGATGCCGTAGAAGCGGCCGTCGTGCGGGACCTCGAGCTCGCCGAGGAGGGTGCCGAGATCGGCCGCCTCGACCTCGGGGCCGGTCCAGAACCCGGAACGCTTGGTTTCGAGGGACCGCAGGACCTTGCCGAAGGCCTCGGTGAAGTTGCGGCCGATCGACATGGCCTCGCCGACCGACTTCATGGTGGTGGTGAGGGTGCCGTCGGCGCCGGGGAACTTCTCGAACGCGAAGCGCGGAGCCTTGACGACGACGTAGTCGAGCGTCGGCTCGAAGCAGGCCGGCGTCTCCTTGGTGATGTCGTTGACGATCTCGTCGAGGGTGTAGCCGATGGCGAGCTTGGCGGCCATCTTCGCGATCGGGTAGCCGGTGGCCTTCGAGGCCAGCGCGGACGACCGCGACACCCGCGGGTTCATCTCGATCACCACGAGACGACCGTCGCGCGGGTCCATCGCGAACTGGATGTTGCAGCCGCCGGTGTCGACGCCGACCTCGCGCAGGATCGCGATCGACAGGTCGCGCATCTTCTGGTATTCGCGGTCGGTCAGGGTCATGGCGGGGGCGACGGTGACCGAGTCGCCGGTGTGCACGCCCACCGGGTCGACGTTCTCGATGGAGCAGACGATCACGACGTTGTCGCGGCCGTCGCGCATGAGCTCGAGCTCGTACTCCTTCCAGCCGAGGATGGACTCCTCGATGAGCACGTTCGCGGTGGGCGACGCGGCGAGGCCGCCGCCGGCGATGCGCTCGAGGTCGGCCTCGTCGTAGGCCATGCCGGAGCCGAGGCCGCCCATGGTGAACGACGGGCGCACCACGACGGGGTAGCCGAGCTCGGCAACGGTGTCGCGCACCTCGTCCATCGTGTAGCAGACCCGCGAGCGCGCGGACTCGCCGCCGCACTTGGCGACGATGTCCTTGAACTTCTGCCGGTCCTCGCCGCGCTGGATGGCGTCGAAGTCGGCGCCGATCAGCTCGACGTCGTACTTGGCGAGGATGCCCTGCTCGTGCAGGGCGACGGCGGTGTTGAGCGCGGTCTGCCCGCCGAGGGTGGCGAGCACCGCGTCGATCGGGGTGCCCTTGGCCTGCTCGGCGGCGATGACCTTCTCGACGAACTCGGCGGTGATGGGCTCGACGTAGGTGGAGTCGGCGAACTCCGGGTCGGTCATGATCGTGGCCGGGTTGGAGTTGACGAGGGAGACCCGCAGGCCTTCCTCGCGCAGCACGCGGCACGCCTGGGTGCCGGAGTAGTCGAACTCGCAGGCCTGGCCGATGACGATCGGGCCGGAGCCGATGACGAGGATGTGGGAGAGGTCGGTACGGCGTGGCATCTAGTTCTTCTCTCCCTCGAGCATGCTGGTGAACCGGTCGAACAGGTAGGAGGCGTCGTGCGGGCCGGCCGCCGCCTCGGGGTGGTACTGCACGGAGAAGGCGGACCCGTCGAGCAGGCGCACGCCCTCGACGGCGCCGTCGTTGGCGCAGGTGTGGCTGATCACGGCCCGGCCGAACGGGGTGTCGAACTCCTGGCCCGCCTCGCCCTCGAGCGCGAAGCCGTGGTTCTGGGCGGTGATCGCGATCCGCCCGGTCTCGTGTTCGATGACCGGGATGTTGATGCCGCGGTGCCCGAACTTCATCTTGTAGGTGCCCAGGCCGAGGGCGCGGCCGAGGATCTGGTTGCCGAAGCAGATGCCGAACAGCGGCAGTCCCTGCCCGAGCACTTCCTTGGTCAGGTGCACCGCGCCGTCCGCGGTGGCCGGGTCGCCGGGACCGTTCGAGAGGAAGACACCGTCGGCCTTCAGGTCCAGGATGTCGTGCAGCGTCGCGGTGGAGGGCAGCACGTGCACGCGCATGCCGCGCTCGGCGAACATCCGCGGCGTGTTGGTCTTGATGCCGAGGTCGATCGCGGCGACGGTGAAGCGGGCCTCGCCGTCGGGCTCGACGACGTAGCCGCTGGTGGTGGTGACCTCGCCGGCGAGGTCGGCGCCGAGCATCGACGGCTGGCTCCGGACCCGGTCGAGCAGCTCGGCGTCGTCGGCGAGGGCGTCGCCGGAGAAGACACCCGCCCGCATCGAGCCGCGGGTGCGCAGATGCCGCACCAGGGCGCGGGTGTCGATCCCGGCGATGCCGACAATGTTCTGCCGCTCGAGTTCGTCCTGCAGGGAGCCGGCCGCGCGCCAGCTCGAGGTGCGGCGCGACGGGTCGCGCACGACGTACCCGGCGACCCAGATCTTCGCGCCGGCGGGGTCACCGGTGGGGCCGACGGACTCGTTGTCCTCGGCGTTCCACCCGGTGTTGCCGATCTGCGGGGCCGTGGACACCACGATCTGCCGGTGGTAGCTGGGGTCGGTGAGGGTCTCCTGGTAGCCGGTCATGCCGGTGCTGAACACCGCCTCGCCGAGGGTCTGGCCCACCGCACCGAAGACGGTGCCGCGGAACGTGCGACCGTCCTCGAGCACCAGTATCGCGGTGTCCGTGTCGAAGTTGTTGCCGCTCATGCGTTCTCTCCGTTCTGCTCGACCTCACCGGAGCTCGCCGCATCAGCCGAAATCTCGCGTGCCGTCGTCGCTGTACCAGCCGTCCAGGCTGTCGTCCTAGCTGTCACTGTCCCGGTGATTCTCGTTCGTCTCCTGCACCCACTGGGGGTAGATGGTCTTGTCGTCGCCGCGGAATCCGGTGTCGATCTCGGTGCCGGACGGCAGCTGCCAGCGGATCACCAGCACCCCGTCCTTGGTCATCACCTTTCCCGCGAGGCCACGTTCGGTGCGCACCGCCCGGATCGAGTCCTGCGGGATCCAGATCGGCGAGGCGCCGTCCCGTTCGAGCAGCACCCCGGCGCGGTAGCGGCTGATCTCGCCGGCCGCGCGGTGGCCCAGGTCGCCGACGGCGACCCGGTCCTGCCAGCTCGGCGCGAGGGTACTGCCCACGTACAGGCCGGTGCTCGGGGCCACCAGCTGCTCCCCCAGCTCGGCCGGCACCGGCGGGAGGGCACCGACGGCCTCGGCCTGGCGGCGGCCGCGGCCGCGCCAGCCCTTCCACATCAGCAGGACCAGCACCACCCACAGGGCGACGAAGCCGAGCGTGAGCCACAGGCGGTCCATCACCGCACCCCGCTTCCGGTGCCGGGCCGGACCGCTCCGTCGAGTGCGGTGATGCGGCCGCGCAGCACGGTCGCAACGACCTTGCCGGGCAGCGTCATCGCCTCGTACGGCGTGTTGTGCGCCACCGAGGCCAGCTCCGGTCCGCGCACCGTCCATTCGGCGTCGGGGTCGACGAGCACCACGTTGGCGGGCTCGCCCACCTCGAGCGGGCGCCCCTGGTCGTCGAGGCCGACGATCTCGGCGGGCCGTTCGCTCATCACCTTCGCGACGCCGCGCCAGTCCAGTAGCCCGGGACGGACCATCGTCTCGACGACGATCGACAGGGCCGTCTCGAGCCCCAGCATGCCGGGCCGGGCCTGCGAGAACTCGCAACACTTGTCCTGCTCGGCGTGCGGGGCGTGGTCGGTGGCGATGCAGTCGAGCACGCCCTCGGCCAGTCCGCGGCGCAGCGCCTCGACGTCGGAACGCTCGCGCAGCGGCGGGTTGACCCGGTTGATGCCGTCGTAGGTCTCGAGCCGCGAATCGTCGAGCATCAGATGATGCGGGGTCACCTCGGCGGTAATCGGGATCCCTTGTGCCTTGGCCCATTTCACCAGTTCGACGGTGCCGGCGGTGGAGGCGTGGCAGATGTGCACGCGGGCTCCGGCGTCCCGGGCGAGCAGGGCGTCGCGCGCGACGATCGACTCCTCGGCCGCGCGCGGCCAGCCGGCCAGCCCGAGACGCGCCGCGGTGGGCCCCTCGTGCGCGACGGCCCCGGCGGTCAGCCGCGGCTCCTCCGCGTGCTGGGCGATGAGCACCCCGAGCGAACTCGAGTACTCCAGCGCCCGCCGCATGATCAGCGGATCGTGGACGCAGTGCCCGTCGTCGGAGAACATCCGGACGCGGCCGACGCCGGCGGCCATGGTACCCATCTCGGCGAGCTGCGTGCCGGCGAGCCCGACGGTGACGGCACCCACGGGGTGCACATCGACGAGGCCGACCTCCTGCCCCCGTCGCCACACGTGGTCGGTGACGACGACGGAGTCCGCGACGGGGTCGGTGTTGGCCATCGCGAACACCGCGGTGTAGCCGCCGAGCGCCGCGGCCGCGGATCCGGTGTCGATGGTCTCGGTGTCCTCGCGGCCGGGCTCACGCAGATGCGTGTGCAGGTCGACGAAGCCGGGCAGCAGGATCCGTCCGGCGCCGTCGATCACCTCGGCGTCGGGGCTCGCCTCGAGGTCGGGGCCGAGGGCGAGGATCTGTTCGTCGCCGAGCAGCACGTCGGTCGGCGCACCCTCCCCGTAGACGAGCACGTTGCGGATGAGCACCTGCGGCGACACCGAATCTTCTCCTGTCCCACTGTTCTTCGTCTTCTGCGCGGACGTCCGGTCCGCATACGCGTCGGTCATGCGATTGCGCTCTCCGTGCCGACGAGCAGCCGGAACAGCACGGCCATGCGCACGTGCACGCCGTTGCTCACCTGCTGCAGCACCGCGGTCTGCGGGGCGTCGGCGACCGCGGAGGCGATCTCCATGCCGCGCAGCATCGGGCCGGGGTGCAGCACCACGGCGTGCTCGGCGAGCATCGCCAGTCGCTTCTCCGACAACCCGTAGCCGATCGAGTACTCGCGCGCCGACGGGAAGAACCCGCCGTTCATGCGTTCGGCCTGCACCCGCAGCATGAGCACCGCGTCGAGGCCGGGCAGTTCGGCGTCGAGGGAATGGGAGACGGTGACGGGCCAGGTCTCGACGCCCACCGGCAGCAACGTGCGCGGCGCGACGAGCACCACCTCGGCCCCGAGCGTGGACAGCAGCAGGGCGTTGGAGCGCGCGACCCGGCTGTGCAGGATGTCGCCCACGATCGCGATGCGCCGGCCGGCGATCGATCCGAGCCGCTGCCGGAGGGTGAGCGCGTCGAGCAGGGCCTGCGTGGGGTGCTCGTGGGTGCCGTCGCCGGCGTTGATCACCGCCGGTCCCCCGCCGTCGCCGTCGCCGGTCCATTCGGCGATCCGGTGCGCGGCGCCCGACGCGGGGTGCCGCACGATCAGGGCGTCGGCGCCGGCGGCGTGCAGGGTCAGCGCGGTGTCGCGCAGCGATTCGCCCTTGGCGACCGACGAACTCGACGCGCTGACGTTGATGACGTCGGCGCTCATCCACTTGCCGGCGACCTCGAACGAGACCCGGGTGCGGGTGGAGTTCTCGAAGAACACCGTCATCACGGTGCGGCCGCGCAGGGTCGGCAGCTTGCGCACCTCACGGCCGAGCAGCGCCTGCTCGAACCGTTCGGCCTCGTCGAGAAGCTCGGTCGCGGACTGCTCGGTCAGGTCCGCGATGGAGAGCAGGTGCTTCACGAAATCTTGCCTCCGGAGATCACCACGGCGTCGCGGTCGTCCTGCTCGGTGAGCAGGACCCGCACGTCCTCGGCGCGGGCGGTGGGGACATTCTTGCCGACGTAGTCGGCGCGCAGCGGCAGTTCGCGGTGCCCGCGGTCGACCAGGACGGCGAGCTGCACCGCGCGGGGCCGGCCCAGGTCGCGCAGGGCGTCGAGGGCGGCGCGCACCGAGCGACCCGAGAACAGGACGTCGTCGACGAGGACGACGAGGGCGTCCTCGACGCCGCCCTCGGGCACCGATGTGCGCTCGAGCGGCCGGTGCGGCTTGGTGCGCAGGTCGTCGCGGTAGAGGGTGATGTCCAGGGAGCCGACGGGCACGCGCACCCCGGAGAACTCGGCGATGCGTTCGGCGAGCCGGTGCGCGAGGGTGGTGCCGCGGGTGGGAATGCCGACGAGGACGACGCGGGGGGCTTCACCCGCGGGGGCGTCGAGCGCGGTCTTCTCGATGATCTGGTGCGCGATGCGGGCGACGGTGCGACCGACGTCGGCTGCGGAGAGCAATTCGCGGGCCGGACCGGGCGGGGATGCCGGTGACCCGTCTTCGGACATGGCCATACTGCGACCTCCTTCTCCGCCTCGCTGGACGGATCGTTAAAGGATGCCTGACGGTGCTCCAGCCTAGCAGCGGCCGGTGCCCGCCAGACACGGATGCGGGGTGAGGCCCGACACAGGCCGGGGTCCCCGAAGCGGCGAGCGGGCCCGGCCGGCGACCTCCGTCGCCGGCCGGGCCCGCTCCCGCTGCGTTGTCAGGGCCGCTCGGAGTCCCGCTGCCCGGCCGGGTCGGCGGCGCGCGACGAGGTGGCCGCCGCGGCGGCACGCACCTGGTCGGCGAGCGCCACGATCTGACCGAGGATGCCGTTGACGAAGGCCGGCGAATCGTCGGTGGACAGCTGCTTGGCCAGCTCGACCGCCTCGTCGACGGCCACCACCGGCGGCACGTCGGGGGCGTGGAACAGCTCCCACACCGAGATGCGCAGGATCGCCCGGTCCACGGCGGGCAGCCGCTCGAGCGTCCAGTCGTGCAGGTGCTCGGCGATCACCTGGTCGAGCTCGTCGAGTCGCTCCGCCACGCCGCGCACGACGGTCTGCGTGTACGGCGGGATCTGCGCGACCTGGTCGTCGGTGACGGCGAGCGCGATCCGGTCGGCGGCGAGACCGACCGGATCGATGTCGCGGGCCTCGGCCTCGAACAGCAGATCCACGGCGCGCTTACGCGCCTTGTGCCGGGCTCCGAGTTTCTTCTGCGTACCGGACACTCAGGAATTCACTCGCCCGAGGTAGCTGCCGTCACGGGAATCGACCTTGAGCTTGTCACCGGTGTTGATGAACAGGGGCACCTGGATCTCGGCGCCGGTCTCGAGGGTCGCGGGCTTGGTGCCGCCGGTCGAGCGGTCGCCCTGCAGGCCGGGATCGGTGTGGGTGACCTCGAGTTCGACGGTGACGGGCAGTTCGACGAACAGCGGGGTGCCCTCGTGGGTGGCCACCTGCACCTGCATGTTCTCGAGGAGGAATCGGGCGCCGCCGCCCAGGGTCTCCTCGCTGATCGAGATCTGGTCGTAGGTCTCGCCGTCCATGAAGACGTAGTCGGTGCCGTCGTGGTACAGGTACGTCATGTCGCGACGGTCGACGGTGGCCGTCTCGACCTTCACGCCGGCGTTCCAGGTCTTGTCGACGGTCTTGCCGGAGAGCACGTTCTTGATCTTCGTGCGGACGAACGCCGGCCCCTTGCCGGGCTTGACGTGCTGGAACTCGATGATCTGCCACAGCTGACCGTCGATCTTCAGCACGAGCCCGTTCTTGAAATCGCTGGTATCGGCCACTTGGTTTCGCGTCTCCTAGAGTCGAGGTACCGCCCTTATACGACGGTCAATGTCTTGTCGGTGAGTGTGAGCAGCTCCGGTCCCTGCTCACGCACCACGAGCGTGTCCTCGATCCGCACGCCTCCGCGCCCGGAGAAGTACACGCCCGGTTCGACGGTCACCGCCGCACCGCAGGCAAGTGTACCGGTCGCGGCCTGGCCGATTCCGGGTGCTTCGTGGATCTCCAGACCGACGCCGTGGCCGAGTCCGTGCAGGAACAGCTCACCGTGGCCGGCGGCGGCGATCACGTCGCGGGACGCGGCGTCCACGGCGGCCAGGTCGACGCCCGGCACGAGCGCCGCCCGCCCGGCCGCCTGGGCGCGCGCGACCAGGTCGTACACGTCACGCTGCCAGTCGGCGGCCCGGCCGAGGACGTAGGTGCGGGTCATGTCGGAGTGGTATCCGCCGACCTGTGCACCGAAATCGAGCTTGACGAAGTCGCCGGCGGCGAGCACGGCGTCGGTGGGCCGGTGGTGCGGCACGGCCGAGTTCGCCCCGGTCGCGACGATCGTCTCGAAGGAGATGCCGTCGGCGCCGTGGTCGAGCATGCGGGCCTCGAGATCGCGGCCGACCTGCCGTTCGGTGCGGCCCGGGCGCAGGCCGCCGGCGGCGACGAGATCGGCCAGTGCCCGGTCGGCCACGGCGCACGCCGCCGCGAGCAGCCCGACCTCGTGTTCGTCCTTGACCATGCGCAACTGCTCGACCAGCCCGGGCGCGGGGGTGAGGGTGAGCGGGCTGTCCAGCCCCGCCCAGCGCACGTGCGCGTCGACGGTGACGACATGGCTCTCGAAGCCCCACCGGGCCGGCGTCGCCGCGGAACGGACCAGGTGATCGGCGCTGGCGCGGGCGATCTCGGCCCGCAGATCGGGCACCTGCGCGGCGACCTGGGTGAGGTAGCGGCCGTCGGTGCACACGACGGTGCGGGACTCGTCGAGGTCGTCGTCGGTGGTGACGAGCAGCGCGGCGTTCGAGCCGGTGAATCCGGTGAGGTAGCGGATGTTGAGCAGGTCGGTCACCAGGAGCGCATCGAGGTCGCGGTCGGCGAGCAACCGGCGCAGCGCGGCGCGGCGGGCGGAGTGATCGGCGGACATGGGGTCAACGTACTCCCGCGCCGACAGCCGGGACGGCCGTCGACGGTCACGAATGTGGGGCGGGACACATCCGCGCCGATCCAGACGTTACTCTGAGGTACATGAAACCCTGGTTGCTTCGCGGGCTCGGCCTGACCCTCGTGCACGTGCTGGTACGGGTCCTGCTGGGGGTCGCCCTGGTGCAATGGCCGCTGCAAGGCTCGATGCTGCGGATGGTCGCGTTGGCCGTCGTCGTGCTCGCCGCGATCGTGTGGGCCGGGCTCGACGGGATCCGCGATCAGCGGGCGCACCCGCAGTCGGAGGACGGGGCGGACCTGACGATGCTGTGGCTGAAGGCCGCGGCGGTCACCGGTCTCGCCGCCGGCCTGCTGACGTGGCTGATCGACACGGTCGGTCCGATCCAGGTCGGGGTCAAGTCGCTGTTCTTCGAACTGACCTCGGGTGCGGCGTTCACCGTGCTGCTGGTGTTCGTTCCCGCGACGGCCGCGGTGATGCTCGGGCGGCTGCTGGTGCGTCGAGATCAGCGCAAGTCTGCGGCGACGGGGACGGCGACGGGGAAGCCGGACGACGGGCCGGCACCGGTCACGGCGTCCGCTACCCCGGATCAGGGGTGGCGTGACGACGACGCGCCCACCGAGGTGTTCGAGCGGATCGACCCGGACCGCCGCCCCTGACACCTACCCGGGTCCGCACCGTTGGCGGAGAATCGGGTCCGCGGCCCGGAGCGGGCAGGTACCGTTCGGCCCATGGCCGGACGCGGGACGAGCGGCACCCACGGACGCCGGCGGACGGCGCTGGTCGTCGCGGGCGCGGGTGCGCGCGGCGCGTATCAAGCCGGCGCGATCACGACCCTGCTCCCCCGGATGACGCGGCACCACGGAGCGCCCCGGATCCTCGTCGGGACCAGCGCCGGCGCCATCAACGTGGTCGGGCTCGCCGCGTTCGCCGACGAGGGACTGCCGACGGCCGCCGAACGGCTCGTGGACCTGTGGACCGGGGTGGTCTCGTCCGACGTGTACTCGTCGGTGCACAGCGTGCTCGGCACCGGCGCGGCGTTCCTGGGTCAGGCGATCGGTTTTCCCCGCACGCGTCTCGTCAGCCTGCTCGACACGACCCCGATCCGGGGGACCCTGCAGCGCCTGGTGCCGTGGGACCGGCTGCACGAGAACATCCGGGCCGGGCTGGTGGACGCGGTCGCGGTCGCGACGACGTCCGTGGCCACCGGCGGGACGGTGGTGTTCGTGGAGAAGAACGCCTCGGTGCCCCTCCCCGAGTACGACATCCGCCGCAACATCAGCTACGTCGAGACGACCCTGACCGTCGACCACCTGCTGGCGTCCTCCGCGGTGCCGATCCTGTTCCGGCCCATCCACGTCACCGATCGGTGCGCCCCGCAGCGCTCCGGCTGGTACATCGACGGCGGTCTGCTGCTCAACACCCCGATCAAGCCCGCGCTCGTGCTCGGCGCGAACGACGTCGGCGTCGTGGCGACGCAGCCGCGGATGTGGCCCCCGCCGGTGTCCGCGCGCACCGGCAGGCGCCGACCGGCACCTCCCGACGTGGCCGGCGTCGCGGCCCTGGCGCTGCGGGCGATGCTCGGCTACCGGATGATCGAGGACCTGCACACGCTCGAGTTCCGCAATGCCCGCATCGCCCAGACCCGAGCCGTGTCCCCCACCGACCGTCCCATCGGGATCGACTTCGCCGGCCCGCCGCCCGGCCAGGCCGGGCGGATCGCCGAGATCGCGGAAGGGGTGGTCCGTCGCCGCCCCGCCGTGCGCCGGTTCCTGCGCAACCCCGCGCCGTCCGTCGTCGCACGATTGATCGGTGGCGACGACGAGGATCGCGGCGACCTGCTCAGCTTCCTGCTGTTCGATCCCGAATTCACGTGCGCGATCGCCGAACTGGGTCGCGAACACGGCGCCGAACCGAGCACCGCACAGCCTGCCGCCGAGCTCCGGGCCTGATCCCCGCGCCGATCCGGGCGGTCAGGGCCGTCGCGCCGGGGCCGGGCGCCGATATCCCACCGCATCCCGGTCACGGGGCCCGTACCGCGCCGTCCCGAAGGTCTCCACGAAACTGCGGTCGCGCCGTACCGGCCGCAGCCCGGTGGCGGCGAAGTAGGTGCGCACCGCGGATCGCGCGACGTAGGCCAGAGCGGGCCGCGGCTCGGGCAGGCTCTGCACGGCCCGTAGGCGGTCGTCGCAGAACGTCGACAGCACCTCCGGCGCGAGCGGTCGCAGCGGACCCGGAAACCAGCGGTCCGCGAAGTCGTCGACGAGTCGCCGGGTCACGGCGAGCCCGTCGTCGGTGCGCGCGTATTCCGCGGCCTCGAAGTCGGCGGTCCACCGCGCGAGCTCGTCGCGGGAGCCGGGGATGTCCGTGATGCGCTGGGCGGCCGCCACGCCGCGCCAGAAATGCCACTGCGCTTGAAGTTCCGTCCCGGAGAACGGCCGGGACCCGACGAGCGCGGCGATACGCTGCGGTTCGAGCACGAGCGTGGCGAGCGTGTAGAGCGAGTCCTCGTTGCGGATTGGGAAGTGCCCGTGGATCTCGTTGAGCCGCTCGATCCATGCGAGCCCCTCGGACGTGTCGTAGCCGAGTTCGAGGAACTTGCCGAAGAACACCATCGTGTCGTCGTTGCGCTTCGCCGTGCGGACGACGATGTCGCCGCGTCCGCGGCGGTGCAGGATCTTCGCGATGCCGGGCACGGCCACCTGCCGGATGAACGACACCGTGAACAACGCGTTGACGAGCATCGCGTTCCCGTGCAGGACCTCGAGCGAGAGTCGAGCGACGGCGCGATCGTCGCGGAGCGGATCGAGACGCTCGATTTCCCGTCGGACATGCCGTCCGATCGTCACATTCCTCATTCGTCCTCCGTCGCTCTCCCGGCCCCCGTAGTGGACAACATATGTTGTCCACTACGGGCGGGTCAACGGCCGTTCCCGGTCCGACCGATCGGTCCGGCAGGATGGGATCCATGCGCACCCCCCCGAGCCGCAGCTGGCACGGCGTCAGCGCCGACGACCGGCGCGCGCAGCGCCGTACCCGGATCCTCGCGGCGGGTACCGAACTGCTCGGCACCGGCGGAGGCCGCGCGGTCACGGTCCGCGCCGTCTGCCGGGCCGCCGGGGTCAGCGAGCGGTACTTCTACGAGAGTTTTCCCTCGCGCGACGAACTGGTCGCCGCAGTCTTCGCAACGACGGCGGAGGGCCTCATGCGTCACATGCAGGCCGTCGTGGCCTCCGCCCCGGCGGAGGTCGCCGCGCGGGCCCGCGCCTTCGTCTCCGGAGCGATCGACTTCTTCGCCGCCGACCCCCGCCGCGGCCGGGTGCTGGTCCGCGAGGCGATGACCGAGCCGGCGTTGTCGCAGCAGGGCCTGCACGCAGCACCCGCCCTGCTCGGCGCCCTGCTCGTCGGCGTCGCTGCGCCGGAACCGGACGCCGAGTCCCGGCTGATCAGCGGCGCCGTCCTGGGCCTGGGCATCGGGGCGCTGATCGTCGCGTGGATCGACGGGCAGGTCGACGTCGAGCGAGAGGCGCTCGTCGAGCACTGCACCCTGCTCGTCCGACGCGCCGTCACCCCCTCGGAGTCCGGGTAGGTTCCCCGGAACCGGACTCGCCGGGCGGAACGGACCGATTCGGACGGAAGCAGTGTCACGGGACGTGCCGGTGGTGTAAATGTGAACTGTCGGGGTCGAGAACCGGGAACCGGCAGGGGCACGCCGGTCACCCGACCGCACGCACCGAGGGGGGATTGCGATGGCCGAATTCGAGCGATGGCCGACCGATCTGCTCGCCGAATTCGTAGCCGACCTCGAACTGGGACGCACCCTGACACTTCCGGCCGCCGTCGAAATCGCCGCGCGCGAGGAACTGGCCCACCGGAGCATCGACGCCGGATGAGTCCGATCCGCGGCACCGGCCGCGGCGGCCCCGCGCACCGGGACATCGGGCACAGGAGCCGCCGCTCCCCCGTCATGCGATCGCCGAAAACCAATCCCTCTGGCGCCCAGCACATTTAAGGTAGGGAAGCATGGGAGAGCGCGCCCCGATACGTCCCGACCGGAAGACGGTCCCGAACGGCTCGGACGAGGGCGGAGCCTTCGCGTCGCGGACCGGCGGCGAGCCGCAGCTGGGGCGACTGCTCGGGGCGATACTGCCGCTGACGCACCCCGGAGGGCTGTGGTCCACGACGCGGGGGCTCGTGAAAGGAACGTGCAGCGCCGCGGCGGCGGTGGGCGGACGGGTGCTCGGTCTCCGCCACCCGGGCGCCCGGCAGGCGGCCGACCCCGTCCTGCCGGCGAACTGGTGGCCCGACGACCTCGATCTCGAGGCGGCGGCCCGGAAGTGCCCGGGGGTGGATCTGTATGCGGTGACCGTCGACTTCGTCGAGCGCCACCACGGGTTCGCCCTGTCGATGCTGGGCGGGATCCCGTCCTGGACCGCCGCCTGGTACTCCCGGGTCGGCGTGGCCTATCTGCAGGCCCACCGGATCGCCCGCCCGGACCGGGACGAACGGGCCCGCCGCGGGGCACCTCCGTCGGCGCGGGCGACCCGTCCCGGCCTGCAGGTCGTGCACGGCGCCGAGTAGCCCGGCCGGGGCCGGCCGCGCCGGCGACCGACGCGCGGGTGACCGGTCCGCGCGCGCGTCGCCGTCCCGGCCCGGCCCGAGCGATCATGGTCCGGCTCGACGACGGCGAGAGCACCCTCACGGCAGTGCGGACGGGCCCAGGACCCGGCCCCGGACGTCGGCCAGCACCCGGCGCACGAACTGCTCGTGCCCGATGCGCGCCCGCTGACCGCACTGCGGCACCAGGACGCTGACGGTGCCGTCCGCGAGTTCCTCGTCGCCGACGATCGCGAGGTAGGGATCGCGGTGCAGGCGCGCAGCGCGGATCCGGCTGCCCAGCGATCCACCGGAGAGCACCTCGGCGCGAATCCCCTCGTCCAGCAGCCTGTCCCGCAACGCGCCGGCCTCGTCGCGGTGTGGGTCACGGACCGGCAGGACCGCCACTTGGCGGGGCGAGAGCCACGGCGGCATGCGCCCTTCGAAGCGTTCGACGAGCATCGCGGTCAGCCGCTCCATCGATCCGAGCACACCCCGGTGGATCATCACGGGCCGGTGCCTGTGCCCGTCCTCGCCGGTGTATTCGAGGCCGAAACGCTCGGGTTGAGTGAAGTCGAACTGGACGGTGGACACGGTCTCCTCGCGCCCGTGCGCCCCGGCGACCTGGACGTCGATCTTCGGACCGTAGAACGCGGCCTCCCCCTCGGCTTCGAAGAAGTCCAGCCCACACCGTTCGAGCGCACCGCGCAGCTGACCCTGAGCATGCGCCCACTGCTCGCCGGAGCCGAGATAGCTGCCCCCGGCACCGCGGAGGGAGAGGCGGTAGCGCCGGGCGTCGAGCCCGAGAACCCGATAGCAGCGCTCGATCGCACTCAACGCGAGTTCCACCTCCGCACCGGCCTGTTCGGGCGCGCAGAACACATGCGCGTCGTCGAGACCGATCTGCCGGACCCGGCTCAGGCCGCCGAGCACGCCCGACAGTTCGCTGCGGAACATCGATCCCAGCTCCGACAGGCGGATCGGCAGGTCGCGGTAGCTGCGGGCCCGCGAGGCGAAGATCTGGGCGTGATGGGGACAGTTGGCGGGCCGCAGGACGAAACTCTCGCCGCCGACCCGCATCTCGGGGAACATGTCGTCGGCGAACTTGGACCAGTGGCCCGACCGGACGAACAGCTCCTTCTTGGCGAGCACCGGGGTGTAGACGCGGCGACAGCCGGACTCGGCCGCCACCTCGGCGGCGAAGGCCTCGAGCTCGGCACGGATCACCGCACCGTCCGGCAGCCACAGCGGAAGACCCGCACCCACAATCGGCGCGCTGGCGAACATGTCGAGTTCGCGACCGAGCACTCGGTGATCTGCACCGTTCATTTCCTGTTCCTCGACTCTCGTCTCGGCGAGAGGGAGCGACGTGCCCGAACACGACGAAAGCCCCGGGACGTCGACTCCCGGGGCTCGCTTGGTGGGTCAGCAGTGAGCGACGCGGCGCCGGAAGGCATCCGGCGTCGTCGTGACCTGCTGAGCGTTCATCACGACCGGAATCGTACGGCCGGTTTCGCCCGGAAATCAACGGCGAAGAGCGATTGCATCCCGGAGCTCCTGCGCGCCCGGGTTTTTCATCGTCTTTTCGGTAGGCGGCCGTTCAGCTCGGGCGGGGACCAGGAATTCGGAGAATTCCTGCGTTCCGTCCAGGGCGAATTATCCGCGCGGTGGTGAACCGGGAAGATCCCCGACGAGGACGCGGGCCGTCGCACCCCGAGGGTGCGACGGCCCGTCGACGACGGTCGGCAGCTCAGCCGGTCAGCAGCTCACAGGAGCACGGTGCCTGCGTCCGCGGTGCCCTCCCGCGCGACCGCCGAGTACGCCGCGGCGAGCAGCGACGGATCCGGTCCCTCGAGGCGCCCGGGCTTGGCGAGGCCGTCGAGGACGACGAACCGCAGCATCCCCGCGCGGTTCTTCTTGTCGGTCTGCATGCCCTCGAGCAGCTGGGGGAAGGCGTCGGCATCGTAGGTGGTGGGCAGGCCGACGAGCTCGAGGATGCTGCGGTGCCGGTCGGCGGTGGCGTCGTCCAGGCGCCCCGCGAGGCGTCCCAGCTCGGCGGCGAAGACGAGACCGACGGCGACGGCGGCGCCGTGCCGCCACCGGTAGCGTTCGCGCCGTTCGATGGCGTGACCGAGGGTGTGCCCGTAGTTGAGGATCTCGCGCAGGCTCGACTCCTTGAGGTCCGCGGCGACGACCTTCGCCTTGACCTCGACCGAGCGCCGGATCAGTTCGGGCAGCACCGTTCCCGTCGGGTCGAGCGCGGCCTCCGGATCCGCCTCGATCAGCTCGAGGATCTTCGGGTCGGCGATGAAGCCGGTCTTGATCACCTCGGCGAGACCGGCGACGATCTCGTTGCGCGGCACCGTCTCGAGCGTCGCGAGGTCGACGAGCACCGCGGACGGTTCGTGGAAGGCACCGACGAGGTTCTTGCCGGCCTCGGTGTTGATGCCGGTCTTGCCGCCGACCGCGGCGTCGACCATGGCGAGCAGCGTGGTGGGGACGTGCACGATCCGCACGCCGCGCATCCACGTGGCGGCGACGAACCCGGCCAGATCGGTGGCCGCTCCCCCGCCGAGGCTGACGATCGCGTCGGATCGGGTCAGCCCGATGCGGCCGAGCACCTCCCAGCAGAACCCCGCCACCGCGAGGTCCTTGCCGTCCTCGGCGTCGGGGATCTCGACGCGGTGAGCGTCGATGCCCTTCTCCGCCAGCGCGGCACGGACCGCCTCGGCGGTCTCCGCGAGCGGCGGCTGGTGCAGGATCGCCACGGTGCGGGTGCCGGTGAGTTCGTCGACGAGCTCACCGAGCAGGCCCCGGCCGATGATCACCGGGTAGGGCTGGGCCGTCTGGACGTCGACGCGTACCGGTTCGGTCACGATTGATTGCTCCGATTCTCTGTACTGGTCGTGCTGGGCGCGGACGGGTGGGCGCCGGTGGCCGCCAGATCCGACTGGGCCTCCAGCTTGGCGAGGACCTGCTGCACCACCCGGCCCGGACTGCGTCCGTCGGTGCGCACGCGGATGGTGGCCGCCTGCCGGTACAGCGGGCGGCGCCGGCGCATCAGCTCCCGGTACTTCGCCGCGGGGTCCGCCCCGGCGAGCAGCGGTCGCGTGGTGTTGGTCCCGGTGCGGCGCAGGCCCTCGGCGACGCTGATCTCGAGGTAGATCACCGTTCGGTCCTGCAGCAGGGCGCGGGTGCGCTCGGACAGGATCGCGCCGCCGCCGAGCGAGACGATGCCGTCGTGCCGGGCGAGCGCGTCGGCCACCACCTCCTCCTCGATCCGCCGGAACGCCGGTTCGCCGTCGGTGCCGAAGATGTCCGGGATCGTGCGGCCGGTGGTGCGCTCGATCTCGGCGTCGGTGTCGAGCAACGGCAGATCGAGCGCCTGGGCGAGCCGCCGGCCGATGGTCGACTTGCCGGCCCCGGGCGGCCCGATCAGGACTGCGCGTGGCGTCATGGCGTCACCGTGGCACCCGGGCCGCGACGGCCTCGAGGTAGTTGCGGACGTTGGCGCGGGTCTCGTCGATCGAGTCGCCCCCGAACTTCTCGAGCGCGGCCTGCGCCACGACGAGCGCCACCATCGCTTCGGCCACGACACCGGCCGCAGGCACAGCGCACACGTCGGAGCGCTGATGGATCGCCACGGCCTCCTCGCCGGAGGCCATGTCGACGGTGGCGAGGGCGCGCGGCACCGTCGAGATCGGCTTCATCGCCGCCCGTACCCGCAGCGCCTCGCCGTTGGTCATGCCACCCTCGAGACCGCCGGCCCGGTTGGTCGAGCGGAGCACGCCGTCCGGGCCGGGCCGGATCTCGTCGTGGGCGACGCTGCCGCGCCGGCGTGCGGTCTCGAAGCCGTCGCCGACCTCGACACCCTTGATCGCCTGAATGCCCATGAGGGCCGCGGCGAGCCGGGCGTCGAGCCGGTCCGCCCCGCTGATGAACGAACCCAGGCCCACCGGCAGGCCGTGCACCACGACCTCCACGACACCGCCGAGGGTGTCACCGTCGCGCTTGGCGGCCTCGATCTCGGCGATCATCGATTCCTCGGCCGCCTTGTCGAAGGCCCGCACGGGGCTGGCGTCGATGGCGGCGAGATCGGCCCCGGTCGGCTCCGCCCCCACGTAGGGGTCGGACGCGCCGATGGAGATCACATGCGAGACGACCTCCGCGCCGAACACCTGCCGCAGGAAGTTGCGGGCCACGGTGCCGGCGGCGACCCGGGCCGCGGTCTCCCGGGCGCTGGCGCGCTCGAGGACGGGACGAGCGTCGTCGAAGCCGTACTTGAGCATCCCCGAGTAGTCGGCGTGACCGGGTCGCGGGCGGGTGAGCGGTGCGTTGCGGGCCTGTCCGACGAGCAGTTCGGCGTCCACCGGGTCGGCGGACATGATGGTCTCCCACTTGGGCCACTCGGTGTTGCCGATCTCGATGGCCACCGGGCCACCGAGGGTGTGGCCGTGCCGGACGCCGCCGAGAATGGTGACCTTGTCGGCCTCGAACTTCATGCGCGCGCCGCGGCCGTAGCCGAGGCGCCGCCGCGCGAGCTGCTCCGAGATGTCGCTCGACGTCACCTCGACACCGGCGACCATCCCCTCGAGCATCGCGACGAGGGCGGGACCATGGGACTCTCCAGCAGTTATCCAGCGCAGCACAGGACCATCCTTCCACGTTCGCCGCCACCGGCGGGGCGCCGCCCCGGTCAAGCCGCCGCCAGGACCCCGGCGACGGCTGCCGCGCACATCGACGGCCCGTGCGGCAGCACCACACCGCGCGGGCGACGGTGTGCCCGTACCCAACCCACGGCGACGGCGACGGCGCCCGCCGCGGCGGTGAGCAGCGGCGGCAGCAGGGCCGCCGTCGTCCACGCCCCCGCGCCGGCGGCGCCCGCGGCTGCCCCCAGCCCGGCCGCGAACTTCACGTCGCCCGCGCCGAGACTGCGCGGGACGGCCAGATGGGCAAGCAGGTACGGACCCGCCAGCAGGCACGCCCCGGCGAGCGCCGGGGCTCCCTGCCCCGCTGCCGCGGCGACCGTGAGGACGACGCCGGTGCCCGGCACGGTCAGCACGTTCGGCAGCCGCCGCGCCGACAGGTCGGCCGCGCTCAGGCACAGGCACCACCAGATCAAGGCCGCGACGGCGAACGCGCCCGGCATCGTCGAGGTCGCGAGCACGGCCACGGCGCCACCGGCCGCGCCGGCCACCTCGCACATCCCTCGTAGTGGGAGACGCCGGACGAGGCGGGCGACGAGCCGCCGCATGCCGGCTCCGGCCACGGCACCGAGAACGGCGAACACCACAACGGTCATGGCGTCAGCGTGCCGTCCGGGTGGCACCCGAACGGCGCTCTCGCCGCCCACGGCCGGAATCTGTGGACGAACGGGCCGGGTGTGGACAACCCGGTTGCCGGGACGGATCGAGCCGGACCTGCGACCATGACCGAATCGTCCCGTCCGCATCCCGGAGGTTCGCATGGAGCTGGCCCGCGTTCTCGAGACCGTCGGCGGCGCCGTCGACGTGGTCGGGGTGGCGGTGATCGTCGTCGGGGCGGCGGTGGCGAGCTGGATCGCCCTACGGTCCTGGCGCCGCTCGCCGGGTGCGCCGATCTACGAGCGCTACCGGCGCGATCTGGGACGGTCCATCCTGCTCGGCCTCGAATTCCTGGTGGCCGCGGACATCATCAAGACGGTCGCCGTGACCCCCACCTTCACGTCGGTGGGGGTCCTGGCGATCATCGTCCTGATCCGGACCTTCCTCAGCTGGTCGCTGCAGCTCGAGATCTCCGGCCGGTGGCCGTGGCAGAACGGCAGGAGCGGACCGCAGAGCGAGAAGGAACCGGTCAGCTGAGTTCGGCGCGGCGACGTTGCAGGAAGCCGCGCTCGGCGGCGTTGGTGGCCCGGGCGAGCGCGGCGTCGTATGCCGCGGCGGCCTCCGGGAGACGACCAAGCCGGCGGAGCAGGTCGGCCCGCACCGCGTGCCACAGGTGGTACCGGTCCAGGTCGAGGGCGTCGACCAGGTCCAGACCCGCGGCGGGGCCGTCCACCTCGGCCACCGCGACGGCCCGGTGCAGGGCGGCGACGGGGGTGGGTGCGACGACGAGCAACTGATCGTAGAGTGCGACCACCTGCCGCCAGTCGGTCGTCTCGATCGTGGCGGCGTCGCTGTGGACGGCGGCGATCGCGGCCTGGATCTGGTACGGGCCGGGCCGGCGCAGTTGCAGGCAGCGGCGGACGAGGGACTGTCCCTCGGTGATCAGGTCTCGGTCCCAGAGCGTGCGGTCCTGCGCGGCGAGCGGGATCAGGTCGCCGTCGGCGTTCGTGCGGGCCGGTCGTCGCGCGACGGTGAGCAGCAGCAGCGCGAGCAGGCCCAGCACCTCGGGCTCGTCGGGCAGCAGTTCGGCCAGCAGGCGGGCGAGCCGGACCGCCTCCACGCACAGGTCGTCGCGGACCAGGCGGTCCCCACCGGCCGCGGTGTGCCCCTCGGTGAAGACGAGATAGACGACGGCGAGGACGGAGGCGAGGCGGGCGGGCAGTTCCGCGGGGCCCGGAACGCGGTACGGGATCCGGGCGTCGCGGATCTTGCCCTTGGCGCGCACCAGCCGCTGCGCCATGGTCTTCTCCGGAACGAGGAAGGCGTGGGCGATGTCGGCGGTGCTCAGGCCGCCGAGCAACCGGAGCGTGAGAGCGACGCGGGCGGCGGGCGCCAGCGCGGGATGGCAACACGTGAAGATCAGGCGCAGCCGGTCGTCGGGCACGGCATTCTCCTCGTCGACGGCGCTGGTCCCGACCTCCTGCAGGCGGGCGGCCTCGGCGTGTTTGCCTGCGCGGGCGTTCTCCCGGCGGATGCGGTCGATCGCGCGGCGCCGGGCGGTGGTGACGATCCAGCCGGCCGGGCTCGGCGGCAGTCCGTCGGCGGGCCACCGGGCGACGGCGACGGCGAACGCGTCCTGCACGGACTCCTCGGCAAGGTCGATGTCCCCGAATGCGCGGACGAGCACGGCGACCGCGCGGCCGTGCTCGCTGCGGAACACGCGCGCGATCTCCGCGGCCGTCACCGCGGCCACGGCCGACTCACCCGCAGTGCCCGCCCTGCAGCGGCCGCACCTCGATCGGCAGTGTGATCGCGCGGGCGAGTTTGCGGCCCCATTCGAGGGCGGCGTCGAGGTCGGGCGCCTCGACGACGGTGAACCCACCGATGTGTTCCTTGCCCTCGAGGTACGGGCCGTCGGTGGTGAGGATTCCGTCGCCGTCGAGCCGGAGCACGGTGGCCGTGCTCGGCGGGTGCAGTCCACCGGCGAACACCCAGGCGCCGGCGGCGCGCATCTCGGCGTCGACGGCCTCGACGTCGCGCATGATCGGTTCGAGGATCGCCGCCGGTGGCGGGTCGCCGTCCGGCTGGTAGATGCTCAGCAGGTACTGGGTCATGGCACTCCTCCTCACGATCACCGGACCGGCGCCGGTGATCCACCCTCTACACGATCGGCGGGCCGCCGAATCGACATCGCACTCGCCGGCTCGGGGCGTCCCCCCTCCTCCGCGCGCCATCGGCTCGGACTGCACCCGAACCGGTTCCGGAACCAGCGGGAGAAATTGCTGGGCGCGGAGAACGACAGCAGGTCGGAAACCTCGGTGAGCGAGTGTCGTCCGCTGCCGACCATGCGCGTCGCCAGGTCCGCGCGGGTGGCGTCGAGGACGGACGAGAACGTCTCCCCCTCGTCCGCGAGCCGGCGGTGCACGGTGCGGCGGGCGGTG
>NZ_AJFC01000248.1:0-32607 GCF_000256505.1 Rhodococcus sp. P14
CGGTCGATGCCGAGACTGCGGGCCACCTGGTCGACCGAGCACCGGCCGGTGGGAAGGAGCAACTCGATCAGCTCCCGCACCCGGTCCACCGTGGTCGTCTCGCGTGGACTTCCGACCGAGTCGAGGAACTGCTGCGCGTACGACCGCAGCAGCGGATCCGACATGGCATTGGACGCGTCCAAATCCGCTGTGTAGAGGACGATTCCGTCGAAGTCCCGGCCGAAGTCGACGGCGGTGCCGAACACGCGGTGGTGAGTGTCGAGGCGCCGGGGTGCGGGACGGGCGAACGAGACGGACAGCGGACGCCATTGCGGACCGAGGAAGCCCTGCAGCAGACGATGCATCACTGCTACCGCGAGATCGACGGATTGGTGGAACTCCCCCGGCCGGCCGACGTCCAGGGTGATGCGGATGGTGGCGACACCGTCCTGTTCGGTCAGGCGGGTGTGCAGGGCCTCGTTGTACATGTGCTCGTAGCGCACGAGGATCCGCAGCGCGCTGCGGACGTCCGGCTCCTCTCGGACCACCAGGCTCAACGGGCCCAGATTGGAAAATCGCCGTCGCTCGGCCAGCTCGAGACCGAAGTCGTCGCGATCGGCTGCCGCGGCGGAACGTTCGAGCAGGTCCGCGATCGCCTCGGCCGGCACCCACCGGTCCTGCAGGCTCAAGCCGGCCGGGTCGAGACCGGACGCGCGGAGCAGCGTCGCCGGATCGATCTTCGACGAGTGTGCCACCTCGACATAGCTGTTCAGTGCGGCGTAGCGCGCCAGTGGTTTCACTGCCCTCCCTGTCCCGAAATGAATGACAATCCGTCCCCGTGGGATAAGCATACCGCCTCAAGATCCCCTACTGTTAGTTGCATCACAAGGTACGGCGAAGTGTGACGGAGCGGATCGAGAGTCCAGACGCCCCAGCAGCTCCGCTTCCATCGCCCCGGGGTCCTCGGCCGCACCCACGGCCGAGAGCCGGGATCGCCGCCACCGGCGCTCCCGTCCCACCGAGTTCATACACATCTGCCCTCCGCCGGCCCCCGGCCTGCGAGTGCGCGTTCAGGAGGAAACATGGCAAAGGCTGTCCGCTTCTACGAGACCGGTGGTCCGGAGGTTCTGCAGTGGGAGGCCGTCGAGGTCGGCGAACCCGGCCCCGGCGAGGTCCGCATCCGGCACGAGGCGGTGGGCCTGAACTTCGCCGACACCTACTTCCGCACCGGCCTGTACCCGGCACCGCTGCCCGCCGGGATGGGCGTCGAGGCTGCCGGGGTGGTCGAGGCGGTGGGCCCAGGCGTGACGTCGGTCCGGGAAGGCGACCGGGTGACCTACACCGGCAGCCCGCTCGGGGCCTACAGCACCGAACGGGTGATGCCCGCCGAGCACCTGATCGCGCTGCCCGACGCCATCGGCTTCGACACGGCCGCGGCGATGACGATGCGCGGTCTGACCACCGCCTACCTGCTGCGGCGCATCTGGCCGCTGGCGGCCGGGGACACGGTGCTGCTGCACGCCGCCGCCGGCGGCGTGGGCCTGATCTTCTGCCAGTGGGCGAAGCTGCTGGGCATCCGGGTGATCGGCACGGTCTCGAGCGAGCGCAAGGCGCAGGTCGCCCGGGCACACGGCTGCGACGAGGTCGTCATCTACACCGAGGAGGACGTGGCGCAGCGGGTGCGGGAACTGACCGACGGCAAGGGCGTTCCGGTGGTGTTCGACAGCGTCGGCGCCACCACCTTCGAGACCTCACTGAACTCGCTGGCCCGCCGCGGCCTGCTGGTGTGCTTCGGCACCGCCTCGGGGCCGATCCCGCCGATCGATGCCATGCAGCTCGCGATCAAGGGGTCGGTGTACGTCACCCGTCCGGCGCTGGCGGACTACATCGCCGACCCGGCCGAGCGGGCCGCCCTCGCCGCGGAACTGTTCTCGCACGTCGCGACCGGCGAGATCGCGATCGAGATCAACCAGCGGTACGCACTCGAGGACGCGGTGCAGGCGCATCGCGATCTCGAGGCCGGCCGCAGCATCGGCTCGTCGGTCTTCGCCCTCTGACCCGGTCCGGGCCGCACCCGGAGTCCGCCCACTTCCGAAGGACCACCCATGACCACCGCCACCCGACCGCCGAGTCCGGTCTCCCCGGCCTTCCGGGCCGAACCACTGACCTGCACGATCGGCGCCGAACTGTTCGACGTGGACCTCGGTGAGGTCTCGCGCGACGACACGCTGTTCGCCGAGCTGCGAGCCCTGTTGCTCGAGCACAAGGTGCTGTTCTTCCGCGATCAGGACATCACCCGCGCCGAGCACGTCGCCCTGGCCGAGCGGTTCGGCCCGCTCGAGGATCACCCGGTGGTCGGCAGCGACCCCGACCATCCCGGGCTGGTGCGGATCTACAAGGACCCCGACAGCCCGCCCGAGCACTACGAGAACGCCTACCACTGCGACGCCACGTGGCGCGACAACCCGCCGCTGGGATGCGTGCTGCGCTGTGTGCAGACCCCGCCGGTGGGCGGGGACACCATCTGGGTGAACATGGCCGAGGCCTACCGGCGCCTGCCCGGACCGGTCAAGGAGCAGATTGCCGACCTCCGGGCCCGGCACAGCATCGAGGCGAGCTTCGGCGCCCGGTTGCCGCTCGAACAGCGGCATGCGCTGCACGCCCGCTACCCGGACGCGGAACATCCGGTGGTGCGTACCCACCCCGAGACCGGCGAGAAGATCCTGTTCGTCAACTCCTTCACCACCCACCTGGTCAACTACCACACCGCCGAGAACGTCCGCTTCGGCATCGACTACGCCCCGGGCGCCGGCAACCTGCTGCAGTTCCTGACGAGCCAGGCGTCGATTCCCGAGTACCAGGTGCGCTGGCGCTGGACGGAGAACAGCATCGCCATCTGGGACAACCGCTCCACGCAGCACTACGCGGTGCAGGACTACTGGCCCGCCGTTCGCAAGATGGAACGCGCCGGGATCGTCGGCGACCGGCCCTTCTGAGCTCTTCCCTTCCTTCCCTTCCACCGTCCACATTCCGAAACGGAGACCCGACAATGCACTTCCACGACGACGCCCTGTTCCCCGAGAACCAGGAGAAGCTGGTCATCACCGCCGCGCCCTACGGCCCGGAATGGGAGCTCGACGACTTCCGCGAAGATCTTCCCCTGACCATGGACGAGCACATCCAGCAGGCGGTGGACTGCTACGAGGCGGGCGCCACCGTGCTGCACATCCACGTCCGTGAACTCGACGGCAAGGGCAGCAAGAGGTTGTCGAAGTTCAACGAGCTGCTCGCCGGCCTGCGCGAAGCGGTGCCGGACATGATCCTGCAGGTCGGTGGATCCATCTCCTTCGCCCCCGAAGGCGAAGGCGCCGAGGCGAAGTGGCTCTCGGACGACACCCGGCACATGCTCGCCGAGCTCGACCCGGCGCCGGACCAGGTGACCATCGCCATCAACACCAGCCAGATGAACATCATGGAGCTGATGACGGCCGACGACATCGCCGGCACCTCGATGGAACGTCCGGAACTCGCGGCGACGTACCGGGAGATGACCGTGCCCGCCGGTCCGGAGTGGGTTGCGGAGCATCTGAAGCGACTGCAGGCCAAGGGTATTCAGCCGCACTTCCAGCTCTCGTCCATCCCGCAGCTCGAGACGGTCGAGCGCCTGATCCGGCGCGGGATCTACACCGGACCGTTGAACCTGACGTGGGTCGGTATCGGCGGCGGCTTCGACGGCCCCAATCCGTACAACATCATGAACTTCGTCCAGCGGGTTCCGGACGGCGCCTGCCTGACCCTCGAGACGCTCATGCGGTCCGTGCTCCCGGTCAACGCGATGGCCATCGCGATGGGCCTGCACACCCGCTGCGGCAACGAGGACACCATCTGGGGCCGCAAGGGCGAGAAGATGACGTCGGTGCAGCAGATCCGGCAGCTGGTCCGCATCGCCGGGGAACTGGGCCGCGAGGTCGCCACCGGCAAGGAGGCCCGCGAGATCTACCGGATCGGCGAGACCTACCGCGACGCCGACGAAACCCTCGCCAAGCTCGGCTATGCCCCCAACCGCCGGCCCGGACAGGTCGGCTTCACCCACCACGGCTGACCCACCGACCCCCGGGGCACGCGACCCGCACCGCGTGCCCCGGGACCCGGCCGGTGACCGAGTCCGTCGAGCCCTCCCTGTCCTCGCCCCTCTCGCGGTGGGCGCTCCCCGATGCGCATCCCCGCCCGCCGCCCCAGCCTTGCAGGAGCACCCATGGGATCGTCCACCTCCTCCCTGGAGAACCACACCGCCACCAGCACCCCCGCCGGTCCGAGGACCCGATCGCGGAAGTACCCGTGGCTCGTGTTCGCTCTCACCTTCGGACTGTTGTTGTCGGACTACATGTCCCGGCAGGTTCTCAGTGCCGTCTTCCCGTTCCTCAAAGCCGAATGGGCCCTGACCGATTCCCAGCTCGCATCGTTGACGAGCATCGTGGCGCTCATGGTCGGACTGCTCACCCTCCCGCTGTCGCTGCTGGCCGATCGGTGGGGCCGGGTCAAGAGCCTGGTGCTCATGGCGGTGCTGTGGTCGGTGGCCACTCTCATGTGTGCGGTGGCCACCAACTTCGAGCAGATGCTCGGCGCGCGATTCCTCGTCGGCGTCGGCGAGGCCGCCTACGGCAGTGTCGGAATCGCGGTGGTACTGAGCGTGTTCGCTCCCCGGGTCCACGCCTCCCTCAGTGGGGCGTTCATGGCCGGCGGCTCGTTCGGCTCGGTCCTCGGTGTCGCCCTCGGCGGCGTCATCGCCGTTCATCTGAGCTGGCGGTGGTCGTTCGCGGCGATGGCGGTCTTCGGGCTCATCCTGGTGGCACTGTTCCGCGCCCTGGTCACCGAGCGCAGGCTCGCCGCGCACGCCGCCGACGACCGGCCCGCTGCCGTCGACGAGCGACCCGCCGGTGCCGCGACCACACCGCCGGACGGATTCCGCGCGCCGGTGTCGAGCCTGTTCACCAACCCCGCCGTGCTGTGCGCCTACGCCGGCGGCGGCCTCCAGATGTTCACCGCCGCGGTCCTGCTGTCGTGGACGCCGAGCTTCTTCAACCGCTACTACGGCCTCGCCCCGGACAAGGCCGGCGTCGCCGCCTCGATCGTCGTCCTGCTCGTCGGCAGCGGCATGGTGGTGTGCGGGATCGTCACCGACCGCGTCGGACGGCACGACATCACCCGCAAGTGGACCACCGCGATCGCCTTCTGCGCCATCTCCCTGGCGTGCCTGGCCCTCGCGTTCCGTCTCGACACGGGCACCGCGCAACTGGTGCTGCTCGGCATCGGTGCGTTCTTCTCCGCCGGATCCTCCGGACCCACCGCGGCCATGGTCGCCAACCTCACGCACTCGTCCGTCCGCGCGTCCGCCATGGGGACGCTGACCGTGGCCAACAATCTGCTCGGCCTCGCCCTCGGGCCCTTCGTCGTGGGCATCCTCGCCGACCGACTCGGCCTGCGGGAAGCGCTGCAGCTGTCCCCGCTGGTCTACGTCCTCGCCATCGGCGCACTGGTAGCAGGCAAACGCCTCTACCCGCTGGGCCTGCGCAAGTTCACCACCCTCGGCACCGGCCCCGGCACGGCTGCCTGAACGACTGTCGTCCCGTTCCCACCCCATCTCCCGGAGTCACCCGTGAACCCCTCCCACTCCCCGACCGTGGTCATCGTCCCCGGCCTGCGCGACCACGTCGCCGATCACTGGCAGACCCTGCTCGCCGAACGTCTTTCCGACGTCCGGACCGTTCCTCCGCTCGAGCGCGACAAGCTCAGCCGCGCTGCCCGCGTCGCCGCACTCGACGACGTCCTGCGTGAGATCGACGGACCCGTGGTGCTCGTCGCCCACAGCGCCGGCGTGATGATCACCGTGCACTGGGCGCAGAACCCGACGCGTCCGATCCAGGGCGCGCTGCTGGCCACGCCGGCAGACCTGGAACTACCCCTGCCCGAGGGCTACCCGACCACCGACGACCTCGACCGGGGCGGATGGAACCCCATCCCCCGCCGCAGGCTGCCGTTTCCGAGCATCGTCGCCGCCAGCCGCACCGATCCGCTCGGTGGCTACCGGCGCATCGCCGGCATGGCCGAAACGTGGGGCAGCCGCCTGGTGGACCTCGGCGACGTCGGGCACCTCAATCCCGCCGCCGGATACGGCTACTGGCCCGACGCCGAGAACCTGCTCCGGCAACTGCTCGACAGCACCGCCCTCCCGGTACACAGCTGAACCCCACCGGCACCGCGACTCCGTCCCCGTCCACACTCCGAGCGCCTCGCTCACGTCCGGAAAACCACGAAATGACCAAGATCTATGAAACGGCCGCCGAGGCGGTCGCCGACGTTCCCTCCGGAGCCTCCCTCGCCGTCGGCGGGTTCGGCCTGTCCGGCATCCCGGACCAGCTGATCGCCGCGATCGCCGCCGGGGACGCGACCGACCTCGAGGTGTTCTCCAACAACTGCGGCGTAGACGGCCGCGGACTGGGAATCCTCCTCGAACGACGACGGATCCGACGAGTGACGGCCTCCTACGTCGGCGAGAACAAGGAGTTCGCCCGGCAGTACCTCTCCGGTGAACTCGAAGTGGAACTGACGCCGCAAGGCACCCTGGCCGAGAAGCTGCGCGCCGGCGGCGCCGGCATCCCAGCCTTCTTCACCCCGGCCGGTGTCGGCACCCCCGTCTCCGACGGTGGCCTGCCGTGGCGCTACCACCCCGACGGCTCGGTGGCAGTCGCGTCCCCACCGAAGGAGATCCGCGAGTTCGGCCGCAAGCAGTACGTGCTCGAAGAGTCCATCACCGCCGACTATGCACTGGTACACGCCCTGCGCGGCGACACCGAGGGCAACCTGGTGTTCAACAAGGCCGCAATGAACTTCAACCCGCTCGCCGCGACGGCCGGACGCATCTGCATCGCCCAGGTCGAACAGCTCGTCGCACCGGGCGAGATCGACCCGGGCCAGGTACACCTGCCGGGCGTCTTCGTCGATCGCATCGTGCACACCGGCGCCCAGGACAAGCAGATCGAAAAGCGCACCGTCTCGACGGGAAAAGGAGCCTGACGTGACCGTAGTAGCAGAACCCAAGATCCTCGGATGGTCGCGGACCGAGATGGCCGCCCGTGCCGCGGCCGAACTCTCGCCCGGCCAATATGTCAACCTCGGTATCGGACTGCCGACACTGATCCCGAACCATCTGCCCGCCGGGGTGAAGGTCACCCTGCACAGTGAGAACGGAATCCTGGGCACCGGCCCCTACCCCACCGAGGAGCAGGTGGACGCGGATCTGATCAACGCGGGCAAGGAGACCGTCACGGTCGAGCCCGGCGCGTCGTTCTTCGATTCGGCGACGAGCTTTTCGATGATCCGCGGCGGTCACATCGACACCGCGGTGCTCGGCGGGATGCAGGTCTCGGCCACCGGTGACCTCGCGAACTGGATGGTGCCCGGCGCGATGGTCAAGGGCATGGGCGGGGCGATGGACCTGGTCCACGGCGCCGCCAAGGTCATCGTGCTCATGGAACACACCGACAAGCACGGCAATCCGAAGATCGTCGAGAAGTGCACGCTGCCCCTCACCGGCCGAGCCGTGGTGCAGCGCATCGTCACCGATCTCGCGGTCGTCGACGTCACCGACCACGGACTGGTCCTGGTCGAGACCGCGCCCGGCGTCACCGACGAGCAGGTCCGCGCCGCCACCGGCGCTCCCCTCGTCTGATCCCCTCGTCCCCTTCCGACAGGACATCGATTCGTATGCTCAATCTCTCCGTGTTGCTGGAGGACTCCGCGCGCCGCTACCCCGACCGGACCGCGCTGGTCCTCGGCGGCGAACGACTCACCTACGCGCAACTCGACGCGCAGGCCAACCGGATCGCCAACCTGCTCGTCGCCGAGGGCGTCGCGCCGGGCGACAAGGTCGCGCTCTCGTGCCCGAACGTCCCCCAGTTTCCCGCCGTCTACTACGGCATCCTCAAGGCCGGCGCGGTGGTCGTGCCCCTGAACGTTCAGCTCAAGCCTCGCGAGATCGCCTATCACCTCGACGATTCCGGTGCCGCCCTCTACCTCTGCTTCGAAGGGACCGCGGAACTTCCCGTCGGCGAATACGGCAGGGCCGGTTTCGACCGGGCCGACCGTTGCCGCACCATGCTGCTGATCACCCGCGATCCGCAGGCCCCGTCCCCGCTCGACGGCGTCGCCACCCTGGCCCACGCCACCGCCGAGCAGCCGGACACGTTCGCCACCGCCGTGCGCGAACCCGTCGACACCGCCGTGATCCTCTACACCAGCGGCACCACCGGCCGGCCCAAGGGCGCCGAACTGACCCACGCCAACATGGTGCTCAACGCCCTGACCGCGAACCGCCTGTTCGACAGCACCCCGCAGCGTCCGGACACCTATCTGCTCACCCTGCCGCTGTTCCACTCCTTCGGCCAGACCGTGACGATGAACGCCGCACTGTCGGTCGGTGCCACCTGCGTGCTCATGCCCCGCTTCGACGCCCCCGCGGCGCTGCAACTGATGGACGAGCACGACATCACCGTGTTCGCCGGGGTGCCGACAATGTACTGGGCGCTGCTCGGTGCGCTCGACGCCGCGAAGGCGGCCGGCGTCGACGTCGAAAAGATCGCGCGGACCATGCGTCGGGCGATCTCCGGCGGCGCGGCGCTGCCGGTGGAGATCCTCACGCAGTTCAAGGACAGGTTCGATGTCCAGATCCTCGAAGGCTACGGACTGTCCGAAACCTCGCCGCTGGCGATGTTCAGCGACCCCGAACGCGCCCCGCGTCCCGGTTCGATCGGCGTACCGGTGTGGGGCATCGAGGCCGCTCTCGTCGACGAACACTGGAATCCCGTCCACGACGGCGTCGGAGAACTCGCCCTGCGCGGCCACAACATCATGACCGGCTACCTCGGACGACCCGAGGCGACCGCCGAGGTGATGCGCGACGGCTGGCTGCGCACCGGCGACCTGGCCCGGCGTGACGAGGACGGGTTCTACTACATCGTCGACCGCGCCAAGGACCTCATCGTCCGCGGCGGCTTCAACGTCTACCCCCGCGAGATCGAAGAGGTCCTCATGACCCACCCGGCCGTCTCCCTCGCCGCCGTCGTCGGCGTCCCCGACGATCGTCACGGCGAGGAAGTCAAGGCGTTCGTCATCCGCGAACCGGGCGCACCGATCACCGAACCCGAGCTGATCGCCTGGTGCAGGGAGCAGATGGCCGGCTACAAGTATCCCCGTCACATCGAGTTCGCCACCGTATTGCCCATGACCGCCACCGGAAAGATCCTCAAACGCGAACTGGTTCCAGCCGTCGCAGGTCAGGGCAGTGGCCGATGACAACCCACGAAGCAGCTTCGTCCATCGTCGACCGCCTCAAGCGCGAGGGCAGTTGGAATCCGATGTGGGACGGACTCGACGAACTCGATCCCGGATGGACCGAGCACTACCTGACTGCGACGATGCAACCCTACGAAAGCGGTGTGCTCCCGCCGCAGGTCGTCCAGTTGCTGTGCATTGCGGTCGATGCCTCCTGCACCCACATGTACGGCCCCGGACTGCAGCGGCACATCCGGGCCGCACTCGATCTGGGCGTCACCGCACACGAAATTCTCGAAGTCCTCAAACTCGCCACGACCGTCGGCATCCACTCGCTCAACCTCGGCGTGCCGATCCTGCTGGAGGAACTGTCCGCGCGAGACTCGTCCTGACCTCCACCGGCCGTGCCGAGGCACCGAGGCCGGCAGTCCTGACATCTCGTGCCGCGTACCGGTCACCTCTCGTCGGCTGCGCCCTCTGCCGCGGCGATCGCGTAGGCCGCACCGATCAGGGTCAGGTGGCTGAACGCCTGCGGGAAGTTGCCGACCTGGCGACGACGTCCGACGTCGTACTCCTCCGCCAGCAACCCGAGATCGTTGCTCAAGGCGGCGAGCCGCTCGAACAACGTCCGAGCCTGCTCGACACGGCCGTTGCGGGCGAGCGCAGCGACCAGCCAGAACGAGCACGCCAGGAACTGGCCTTCGTCGCCGGGCAGACCGTCGTCCGTCCGGGAGGTCGAGTACCTCGAGACGAACCCGTCGCGCCCGAGTTCGCGGGTGACCGCGTCGATCGTGCCAGTCACCCGCTCGTCGGTGCCCGGCAGGAAGCCGACGAGCGGAATCGTCAGCACGCTGGCGTCGAGTTCCTCCGATCCGTAGTACTGGGTGAAGGTGTTGCGCTGCGCATCGTAGCCGCGCTCGCACACCTCGTCGTGGATCTCGTCCCGTAGCCGCCTCCACCGTTCGACCGGACCGTCCAGGTCGTAACGTTCGACCAGGCGGACCGCCCGGTCGAACACCACCCATGCCATCACCTTCGACTGGGTGAAGTGCCGCCGCGGCCCGCGGGTCTCCCAGATTCCGTCGTCGGGTTCACCCCAGATCGACTCGACGTATTCGATCAGAGTGCGCCAGCGCGGCCACAGGTGCGGTTCGACCCGCCCCACGGCCTCGGTGCTGAGGAAGGCGACGCCGATCAGTTCGCCGTAGACGTCGAGCTGGAACTGTTCCGAGGCGGCGTTGCCGACCCGTACCGGGGCGGATCCCTCGTATCCCGGCATGTCGGGCAGCTCGAACTCCGTCAAGCGCCGCTCACCGCCGATGCTGTACATGATCTGGATCTTCGCGGGGTCTCCCGTGCCGACCCGCTGGAGGAAACTGCGGAACGAGAACGCCTCCTCGGTGTATCCGCCGGCGAGAAGGGATTCCAGGGCCAGCACAGAGTCACGGATCCAGCAGAACCGGTAGTCCCAGTTGCGCACTCCCCCGATGTCCTCGGGCAGGGACGTCGTCGGCGCTGCGATCAGCGCGCCGGTCACCTCGTAGGTCATGGCCTTGAGCACGATGAGGGAGGTGAGTACCTCGTCCCGGTACGGTCCGGCGTACTCGAGCCGGCTGCTCCACTCGTGCCACCACGCCTGCGTGCGGGCCAGCGCCGAGTCCGCGTCCTCGACCGACGGCGGGGGACCGAAGGAGTAGTGCCAGCACAGCGTGAAGCGCTCGCGTCGCCCCTCGGCGACGGTGAAGTCCGCCGTCGCATCACCATCCGATATCCCCAGCGGCACCGGAGTACTCAGCCGGAACGAGTCGGGTCCCGCGGTGGCGAGTACACCGTCGGCAGCGGGCTCGACCCAAGGCGTGATCGTGCCGTAGTCCGGTCGGAGCGACAGACGCATCCGCATCGACACCCTGCCGCGCAACCCCTCGACGATGCGCATGAGCCGCGGAGGTCCGTCGCCGCGGCGCGGCATGAAGTCGATCACGCGGACCGCACCGTCCGCGGTCTCGAAGTCGGTCTCCAGGATGAGCGTTCCGGGGCGGTACCGCCGCGTGACCCCCGTGATCTCGGCTGCCGGGCGCAGACTCCAGTGCCCGTGCCGATCGTCACCGACCAGCGCGGCGAAGCACGACGGCGAATCGAACCGAGGCAGGCACAACCAGTCGATGTTGCCGGCGCGGCCGACGAGCGCGGCACTCTGCAGATCTCCGATCAGACCGTAGTCTTCGATACGCATCGCATACTCCCGCTGGTCGGTCGTGTACCGCCGGTGATGCACACACGTGCGGTTCCGGTGACGCGCCGGGCGCCGCCGGCGTGTCTCAGTCTTCGCGCTCGAACGTCACGAGCATTCCCTCGACGCCGCCTGGACCGAGCCGGCCCTTGATGTCCGCCGACGTGATCGCCTTCAAGCGCCACCCCTGTCGGGCCTGTTCGTTGAGGAGCCGCTCGAGCTTGTCACCCGACATCTTGCCGCCGAGCATCTTCTCGCGAACTTCGATCACCTTGTACGTGTACACGCCGCCTCCTCCTGATTGCCGGATGTGTCCGCCGGGCCGGGTGCCCAGCACGACTCGCGACATTCCTTCCGGTGAATGTCAGACCGGCTCGAGCGGCCGGAACGGGAGGATCTCGTCCGCCCCGGGCCGGACGATTCCGACGGACGCCTCGGGCACCTCGTTCCAGGCACCCGGCAGGTCGCGCAGTGGTTCGGAGACCACGAAGCGGGTCTCGGGGCCGAGGCGATGCAGCACCTCCACCTCCGGATGCAGCGCCCGGACCTTGTCGACCGCCGTGGAAAAGAACAGCGAGCGGCTGCGGCCCACGCTCGAGTACCGGAAGACCCACAGGGATTCGCCGTCGGTGGTGGCCACGGTCATCTGCACCGGGTCGTCGACGCCCTTGGCGCGAGCGACATGTTCGACGGTCCCGACGGCCCTGGAGACCGCGGTGATCGGATCGTCCGACAAGCCGAAGGTCAGGGCGAGGAAGAACAGTACCTCCGAATCCGTCGACCCCTCGATGTCCGGATACAGTTCCGGATCGACCGCCAGCACCAGATCGCGTTTGATGCGCCGGAATTCGCTCAGCACCCCGTTGTGCATCCACAGCCAACGGCCGTGACGGAACGGATGACAGTTGCTGCGCTGAACCGGTGTGCCCGTCGAGGCGCGGATGTGCGCGAGGAGCAGCGGCGTGCGCACATGGGCGGCGAGTTCCCGGAGATTGCGGTCGTTCCACGCCGGATCGACCCCTTTGAACACGGCCGGCTCGTCCTCCTCGCCGTACCACCCGATCCCGAATCCGTCACCGTTGGTGGTGGTCGCCCCGAGCCGCGAGTGCAGGCTCTGGTCGATCAGGGAATGCTCGGGCTTGAACAGCAAGTCCTCCACGAGGATCGGATCGCCCGAGTAGGCCATCCATCTGCACACCACCTCATTGCATCACACCGGCGCCATCCCCGGCTCGAGAATGCCGAGGTTGCCGCCGGAACCGAGCGGTCCGGTACCCCCTCGTGACAAGGGTCAGTGAGTGAGCACGATCTTCACGATCACGACGACGGTCGCGATCGCGGTCAAGAGCGCAGCAGCAACCACCGACGCACGGGTGGGACGTTCGCCCTTCAACCGGCCGATGACCCACACGATTCCTCCGATGCGGACCAGCACCGCGACTTCGGCCACGATCTGGGCGGTCCTCGGCTCGAGCCATCCCAGCAGCGCGGTCCCGAGGACTGCACACGGCAGCACAGCGGAACTGAGAATCGGTACGGAGTTGCGCAGCTCGCGGATCTTGTCCGCTCGAGTCACCGTGATTCCTTCTCGGACACTCTGACCCACGCCTTCGGCGAAGGCATGGGCAAGGAAGGTGGACAGGGCCGTGCCGAGGACGACGAGAATCCCGACGCGCTCACTCGAAGTGGCGATCGGCACCAGCGCCGCAAGGACGAGGACATTGCCGTAGACGTAGGCGCTGATCCGACTCGCCGCGTTCTCGCGGTCCAACGGTCGACGGCGCGAGAACAACGGGCCGTGAAGCAGCGCGTGCGTATCGGTTCCCATCGGATCCCACCTTTCTCCTCAACCGGATCGAGCCGTGGCTCGCAGGTCACATCGTGGGACCGTCGTACAGCGACGTGCCGTTCGGTCGAGCGGACCGCTCCGGGTGTCACGATTCCGCGCCGTCGTCGTCTCCCGGTCGGATCGGGTCGTGCAGCCGATCGCGGGACTCGAAGGCGTCCACGGCAGCCTCGAGCGTGGGATGGAAGCGGGACGGATCGAAGCGGTCGCCCACACCGAACCGCACCAGCCGATCCTTGATCGGGCCCTTCATCTCCGCGAACACCAGCCTGATGCCGCAACTCTCCAGGTAGCGGTCGAGGTCGACGAGTTCGTCGACCGCGGTGGTGTCCAATCCGATGATGGGTTCGGCGGCGAGCACGACCCATTCGACCGGACGGGGAGAATCGGTCACCAGCGAGCGAACGTAGCGATCGAACATCTCCCCGTTGGCGAAGAACAGCGGTGCGTCGAATCGGACGATGACCAATCCCGGGATGCGCCGGCCCTCGGGATGACGGGCGAGGTCGTGGAAGCCCTCCCGATCGGGCACGGCCACCAATTCGGCCCGGTACGGCTGCCTCCGCCCCGGCCCGCCTGCCACACCCGCACCACCACCGCGAGGAACGACAGTCCGATCGCGACCAGGATGCCCTGCAGGACTCCCACCAGTGCGACGCCGACGAATGCCGCGGCCGCGAGCAACGCCTCCGTCCGGCTCATACGCCACATCTGCACCAGCCCGCGGACGTCGACCAGCGCCGTCGCCGCGACGATCACCACCGCTCCGAGGGTCGCCTGGGGCAGGTACGCGGTCACTCCCGGTGCCAGGAGGACGAACAACAGCACCGCCACGGCGCCGACCACGCCGGCAAGCTGGGTACGCGCCCCGCTCTGCTCTGCCACAGGCGTGCGCGATCCGCTGGCAGAGATGGGAAACCCCCCGAACATGCCACTGGCCACGTTGGCGACCCCGATCGCCTTCATCTCCGTGTTCCCGTCGACGCTTTCCCCCCGCCGGGCAGCGAAGGTGCGGGAGAGCACACCGGAGTCGGCGAATGCGATCAGCGCGATGCCCGCGGCCGGTCCCACCAGAGACGCGACGTCACCCCAGTCGACCCCGCCGAACGAGGGACGCGGCAGGCCCTCGGGCAGTGCGCCGACCATGTCGATGTCGTCGCTCAGATCCGCCACCGCGGCCACGATCACGGCTCCCACGACCGCGACGAGCACCCCCGGGACCCTCGAATGCAGCACCTTGAAACCCACGATGACCAGCAGCGATGCGACTCCGACCCAGGCAGCTGTCGGATCCACCTGCCCGTCCCCCACCGCGCGGGCGATCGCGCCGATCTCACCGAGCAACCCGGACGCGTCCACCGAGAAGCCCAGCAGCTTCGGCAACTGCCCGACGATGACGACGAGCGCGATGGCATTGAGGTATCCCAGCCGCAACGGCTTGGACAGCAGCTCGGTGACGAAGCCGAGGTTCAGGAATCCGCCCGCGATCATGATGGCACCCACGAGCACGGCGAGGACGCCGGCCAATGCGAGGGCGCTCTCGGGGTCGTCGGTCACGGCCAGCGGCACCACCGCCGCCGCGATCAACGGCGCCAGCGACGAATCGGGGCCGAGGACGAGGATCTTGGACGGCCCCACGATCGCGTAGGCGAGCAGCGGAACGATCGTCGCGTAAAGCCCCGCGTACGCGGGCAGTCCCGCCGCCTCGGCGTATCCCATGCCGGCGGGGATCAACAGGGCAGTGAGAACGAGACCCGCGACGAGATCCGAGCGCAGCCAGTCCCGACGGTAGCCGCGTACCGTCTCGACTCCGGGCAGTCGAGCGAGAGCTCGCCTCCGAGACATTCCGCAAGTATGGCACCGCCCACAGGGCGCTCACCGCACTTCGGGCAGTCCGCATACCTGCTGCCGCGCGAACGAATTTCGTGGCACGGCCTCGCCGGCATCCGACGGGACGCGGCCGCTCGTGCCGCGCTGCGTCGACCGGATCCCGAACGCCGTGCGCGGGAGGACGGCGATCCGCATCGACCGGTGCCCTACTCCCCCGCGTCGATGATGTCCCGGAGGGTGGCGAGTTGCTCGGTGGTGATCCCCACCGGTTGCACGACCGTGTTCAAGCCGTCGACGTACTCGCCGGTGTATTTGTGGCCGTGGCCGCCGGGCACTCCGGTGGAGAACGGCAGATCGGCGGTGACCTGCCAGAACGTGACGAACGGAATCCAGACCATGTCCTCGAGCACGTCCCGGCCGGGTGCCTCCCCGATCCAGTCCGGTTCGCGGAGAATCAGATTCGGGCTCCACCACACGATGGGATCGGACGGATGCATCAGGTACAGCACCCGGCTGCCGTCCCACGGACGATCCGCGGGAGGAATGCCGCCCTGCGGATCGTTGGTGAACCGCACGGTGCGCCCGTCCTTGTAGACCGGTTCGACCTCCGGACTGCCGGGTTCACGCCGGTCGCTGAATTCCCGGAACAGCGTGTTGAAGTTGGGGGGCCCGGCGAACACGGTTCCCGAGGTGCGGTTACGCAGATCGTATTCGCCGCTGAAGGCGGTCTCGCCGCCGAACGAGCCGAGACTCTCTCCGGCGACGAACAGTCGGGGACGGGCGTCCTGGGGCAGCTTCGACCACACGTCGTACACCGCGTCGAACAGATCGCGACCGGCCTGCCGAGCCTTCGATTGGTCCACCAGATAGGAGATCCACGACGGCAGGTACGAATACTGGACCGTCACGGTCGCCGCGTCGCCCCCGGTGAGGTACTCGAACGAATCCACCAGCGCCGGGTCCACCCACCCGCTCCCCGTGGTCGTGACCACGAGCAGATTCGCCCGCTCGAAGCCTCCGGCACGCTCCAGATCCTGGACCGCCGCCGCTGCCCGAGCCTCGGAGTCGTCCGCCGACGCCAGACCGGCATACGTCCGAATCGGCTCCACAGCCGGGCGGCCGACGAACTGTGCGATCTCCTCGGTGGTGGGGCCCGAGCCGATGAAGGTGCGCCCCTGGTACCCCAACGAGTCCCACGGCACCACCGAACCCGGTCCACCCGATCGCAGGCTCGTCTCGGGTTGCTGCACGCCCTCGGGAGTCGTGGTGTCGCGCAGAGAGAATGCGGAGTTGGCGACGTTGACGAGGCCACCGAGCAGCACACCCGAGACGACCGCGTAGACCAGCCAGGCGACCGCGATCCACCCGAGCACCCTCGCCGCGCGATGCCCGATCCATCTGTCGAGCAGAGTGGTCAGCCACCGGTACGCGCCCCGCACGCCACGTCCGATCGCGAGCAGGAGACCGAAGACGAGCACTGCCACGAACGGCGAGAGGACGACGAGCGCGACGTTGTACGCGGTGACTCCCATCAACGTGCGGATCTGGTGCTGCCAGTATTGTCCGGCGGCGAAGGAGCCGACGAACAGCACCGTCGCCGCGGCGAGGAAGACGTACCAGGAGCCGCGCCGCGGGCGCCGGGGACCGCGATCGGCGAAGGCGCGCCACACGTACGCCGCGAATACTCCCAGCCCGTAGCCGATCGCGGCGGTGATGCCGCAGATCACGCCCTGGAGCAGGCCTCCTCGAGGCAGCAGCGACGGCGTGAACGACAGGCACGCGAAGAGCAGTGCGCCCCAGCACCCCGGAAGGGTGACGAACAGCAACCTCCGGCGGCGCCCGGTCTCGCGATCCGTGTCGTCCGCACTCGGCGCGTCCTGGGGCTCGGTGCCGGCAGCACGGACTCCGCTGTTCTGCTTCCCGGGCGTGCTCGCCGCCGGTTCGTCCTCCACCCTGGGTCCGTGCGCTGTCATCGCCGTCCGCCTACGCGAGTTCGATCCGAGACGACGCTGTGCCCTCATCGATCTCGCGGCGGGCTGCCTTCTCGATCAACAGGGACAGGAAGTCCCGGACCTTCGCGTCGGCGAACCGCTTCTCGACGGTCCGCACCACGACCTCGATGTCGCCGCGCGACATCGACGGAAAGCGCACGGCGAGGCGAGTGACGATCAGCTCGAGCTGCACGGCTTCGTCCCCGCCCGGTGGGGGCACGTCCCGGGTGCGGACCCGCCTCAGGTCGCTGGTGGCCGGCTGCGGAGCCGACCGCGCCGACGCGGGACGGACATCGCTCCTCGGGTCGAGGGCACTGTAGACCATGTCGCACTCCTTCCGCGTGCACCGGCCGACTCCGCCGGATCCGTCCCCGAGAGTTGGAATCTACTTCTGCCGCAACGGACCCGATCACGAATTCGACTGCCGGCCACCTGCCCTCACCGACATGATGAAAGGACGATCGCACCGGACTTCCGGTCCCGCTCGCGACTCAGCCGACGGGGACGCCGTCACGACCAGCGGTACCCCGTCCCAGCGCCTGAGCTTTGAGGTGCTCGAACTCGGCGGCCGTGATCGCACCCGAGTCGAGTAGCGCCTTGGCGTCGGCGATCTGCTCGGCCGGGGACTTGCCGGCCGCGACGTTCCGGATGTACTCGTCGGTGGCCTGCTTGGCTTCCGCCTGTGCCTGCTGCGCCCGTAGCGCCATCCCCCGGCCTCGGACGATCAGGTAGACCAGTGCGCTGATGTACGGGAAGAGCACCAGCACGACCACCCACACCGCCTTGGCGAAGCCGGATACGGTGTGATCGCGGAACAGGTCGACGAGAATCTGGAACAGCACGATCAGATACGCCACGAAGGCGAATACGACGACCGTGTACCACACGTAATCCCAGAAGGAATCCATCAGGTCAGCCTCCTCGACCGGACCGGCAAGGTGATTTCCCGAAGCCGGCCGGAATGAAATTCTCGGATCCTGCTACGGCGATCCCGGCGCGCTACGGTACCGCCGTCGTCCGCGACTCGACCGAGTTCAGCGGACCCCGACGGAGGAACCGTCCCCCGGGTTCCGGCAGATCCGACTCCGGAACCCCGCTCGAATTACCGACGCCCACCACCACCGCGGCCTCGAGGACCGCGGGTGGTACATCGCCACCGAAATCGGTGGTAAGCCGATCGACCGTGACAGCGTCGGCACCAGCACCCGGCATGCTCATCTCGCATCCATGTGGCCCCTTTTGCGGGACGACCGTACATATCGTACGCCGCCCATATACGCAAAGCCCCCGAAACCGTCAACGTGGTGCCGGAGTTCGATCGGGTGTGCCGGGGAGAAGCAGCGCCGCCACCAACCCGATCAGACCGAGGACGGCCAGCACTGTCATGGCCAGCGCGTACGCGCGGTCGGGCGAGGTCAACCCGGCGACCAGGACGGTACCCGCCACAGCCGTACCCAGCGACGATCCGAGATTGGATACGCACCGCGACAACCCCGAGATCTCGCCTTGACGCTCCTCCGCGAATGCGGACTGCACCACGTTGACCGACGGCGTCAGCATCGTCCCGAGTCCGATGCCGATGAGCAGCAGCCCTGGCGTGAATGCCCATGCACTCGTCCAAGCCCGCACGAGCAGGAGAAGGACACCGACACCCGCGAGGGTGGTGACGAACCCGGCTGTGATCAGCGTGCGCTGCGGGTACTTCGCCGTCAGCCGCTCCGCCACGAGCGAGGCACCGAGGATGCCGGCGGTGGCCGCGGTGAAGATCACGCCGGTCTCGATCGCGTTGTATCCCCGGACGACCTGCAGGAAGGCGGAAACGACGAACGCGATCCCCATCAGCAGCAGCCACTGGATGTTCTGCGTCACCAACGCGAGGTTCGAGGTGCGGTTGCGGAACAGTGACAGCGACAGCAGTGGCTCCTTGCCGGCCCGTTCACGGGCCCGCACGTACAGCAGGAACCCCATGATGAACAGCGCTCCCACCACGACCAGGATCGCCATCAGGACGACATCGGTGTCTGCCTGCAGGATCCCCATCACGAGACAGACCAGGCCGGCGGCGGAAAGGAGGGCGCCGACGGCGTCGAACGGTCGCGCCGGGTCGGGAGGCACCGGGTCCACGATCCCCCGGCTGAGCACGAGGATGGCTCCGATGATCAGCGCCTGGAACACGAAGGCCGCGCGCCAGTCGATGCCGGTGGTGATGACACCACCGATCAGCGGACCTGCTGCCGCTCCGATGCCGCCCATCCCGGTGATGACACCGAATGCCCGCGCTCGAGAGGTCAGATCACTGAAGAGCATCGTGGTGAGGATGTACACCGGCGGAATCAGCAGCGCGGTGCCCACCCCTTCGAGGATCGAGTTGCCGATGATCAGTACCCCGAGGTTGGGCGAGACCGCGCTGATCAATGCTCCGATGCCGTACAGAACGAGACCGAGCACAAAGCACCGCTTACGCCCCCACCGGTCGGTCAGCTTGCCTCCGGGGATCATGAACGCGGCCATCACCAGCAGGAACACGGTGATCGCGGTCTGCACACCCTGCACGGTCGTCCCGAGATCCGCACTGATGTCGTTGATCATCACGTTCATGTTCGACCCGGCGAAGCTGCAGATGAACTGTGCCAGAGCGAGCGGCACGAGCATCCGCCGCAGGGTCGAGGACGGGCGCGGAGAGTCGAGACTGTCCGGCATGGCGAGCCCTTCCGCTCGACAAAGAGATGCACTGACTCGTGCACAACGTGGCCAGTGACATTCTGGGGCATTCGAAGAACCCAAGGTGGCAATTTCGAGCGTCCACCGCCGCCGTTGCGTCGCCCCGATCGAGCCGGCGAAATGGTCGAAATCCGGCGGATTTCTCGGCACTGATGGAAAATCGCTTCCATGCACCTTCCGGCGATCGCTCCGGAAGTGCCGGCCGTTCGATGAGGCCCCTCGCCTCCAGTCCACACATCGGGAGATTCGGTCATGGGTTCCAAATCGGCCCGGAAGAAGGCACCGAAGGGCGGCCACGGCCGGAAGCGCGTTGACGAAGCCGGGGAGCTCCGTTCGCCCGCTGCGGAACCGGGAACGCCGGCGAAGAAGCCGATGAAGAACAAGGAGTATCTACGACGTCTCAAACCGCTCCAGGGTGAACTCGTCGCCATGCAGGAATGGGTCAGATCCTCCGGCGCGAAAGTCTGCATTCTGTTCGAGGGCCGCGACACCGCCGGAAAGGGCGGCGTCATCAAGGCGATCACCGAACGCGTCAGCCCGCGTGTGTTCCGCGTGGTCGCCCTGCCCGCGCCGACCGAGCGCGAGAAGAGCCAGATGTACGTGCAGCGGTACCTTCCGCATCTGCCGGCCGGTGGCGAGGTGGTGATCTTCGACCGCAGTTGGTACAACCGCGCGGGAGTCGAACGGGTGATGGGGTTCTGTACCGACGAGGAAGCGCGGCACTTCCTCGAGATGACGCCCGCGGTCGAACGGGCGATCGTCGACTCGGGCATCGTTCTGCTCAAGTACTGGCTCGAGGTGAGTCAGGAACAGCAGACGGTGCGGCTGCAACGCCGGATCGACGATCCGCGCAGGATCTGGAAACTCTCGGACCTCGATCTACAGTCGTACAGCCGGTGGTACGACTATTCGCGGGCACGCGACGAGATGTTCCGCTACACCGACACCGGCTGGGCACCCTGGTATGTCGCCGACAACGACGACAAGAAGCGCGGCCGGCTCAATGTCGTCAGCCACCTGCTGAGCCAGATTCCCTACGAACCGCTCGAACACCGCGACATCACCCTGCCGGAGCGTCGGGGTCCGCACGGATACCGGACGCCCAGGCAGCAACTGCACTGGATCCCCACGCCCTTCTGAGGAGTCGTCTCCGACGAGTCGTCTCCGGCGAGGAGAAGCGATCATGGCTCTCACCGAACACCCCCCGGATCAGGGGCATCCCACCGACACCGACGACGTGCAGGCCGAGCGGAACACCTGGCACGTCCAGGAGCCGGATACCGTTGTCGCGGTGCTGAACTCGGATCGGCACTCGGGGTTGACCGCGGGAGAAGCCGGTGCCCGCCGCCGCCGGTACGGCCTCAACGAGATCGCCTCCGAGCCCGGACCGTCGATGTGGGCGATCGCGCTTCGGCAGCTCGAAGATCCGATGAACCTGATGCTGGTCGCGGTCGCCGTCGTCAGCATCGTCATCGGTGAGGTACCGACGGCGATCGTGGTCGTGGTGCTCGTCGGACTCAACATCGTGCTGGGCACGCAACAGGAACTGAAGGCTCGTGCCAGCGTCGATGCGCTCGCGAGGATGCAGACCCCGCAGACGCGCGTGATCCGTGACGGCATCCTGGTTCAGCTCGCCGCCACCGACCTCGTCCCGGGCGACATCGTGCAAGTGGAGGCCGGCGACATCGTGCCCGCCGACGGTCGGCTGCTCACGACGGCCACCCTCGAGACGCAGGAGGCGGCGCTGACGGGTGAAAGTACCCCCGTCCCGAAGGACCCCCACACGCTCGACACCACCGATGTCGCCCTCGGCGACCGCAGCAACATGGTCTTCCAGAACACGTCGGTCACCCGGGGCACCGCCACGATGATCGTCACGGAAACCGGCATGCACACGGAGATGGGCCGGATCGCGTCGATGCTGTCGGCCGTCGCACCGAGCAAGTCGCCGCTTCAGCGCGAGCTGGACTCACTGACCAAGATTCTCGGGATCATTGCGTGGGCTGCGGTCGCGATCATCGTGATCATCGGGTTGGTTCGGGGGCAGGAACTGGCGACGCTGCTGCTGCTGGGCATCTCCATGGGGGTGTCCGCCATCCCCACCGGTCTGCCCACGTTCGTCCAGGCCATGCTCGCCTTCGGGGCTCGTCAACTGGCGGACGCCAAGGCCGTCGTGAAGAACCTCACCGACGTCGAGACACTCGGTGCCACCAGCGCGATCAACTCGGACAAGACCGGCACCTTGACCATGAACCAGATGACCGTCCGGTCCCTGTACTTCCACGGCCGCTGGTACACCGTGGACGGCGAGGGCTACGACAAGACGGGGAGGATTGCCCAGGCTGCTGGCCTGGAGGTTCCGGACTTCACCCTGCTCGCGTACGGCCTGTGCCTGGACAGCGACGCCACCGTCTCCGACACCGGCGACATCGTCGGCGATCCCACCGAGGCCGCGCTCGTGGTGCTCGCCGCGAAGATCGGGATCGACGCTCCGCTGACCCGGCGGACGTATCCGCGGGTCGCGGAGGTGCCGTTCGACTCCGCTTACAAGTTCATGGCGACGTTCCACCACCTACCGGTCGACGGCACCACCCGATTCGTGGAACTCGTCAAGGGTGGACCCGATGTCGTCCTCGCCCGCTGCACCAGCGCCTACCAGCCGGGCCGTCGGGAGGTACCGATCGAGGAGGTCCGCGACGACCTGGGCGCGGCCAACCGAACTCTCTCGGAGCAGGGGTTGCGCGTGCTGGCGTTCGCGGTCCGCCTGCTCGACGGTCGGGAAGAGGCGGTGCAGGCCGACCCGATGTCGTTCGTCGGTGAGCTCATCTTCGTCGGGATGGTCGGCATCATCGATCCGCTTCGCCCGGAGGCCGTCGACTCGGTCCGCACCGCGCGAGCGGCCGGCATCGAGGTCCGCATGATCACCGGCGACCACGCGATCACAGCGTCGGCGATCGGTGCCGAACTCGGTCTCGGGCCGGGCGCGATCGGCGGGGCCGAACTGCACGCCATGTCGGACGAGGAACTGACGGCAGCGTTGCCGAACCTGCACGTCTTCGGCCGCGTCACTCCGCAGGACAAGCTGCGGCTGGCCGACCTCATGCAGCGGAGCGGCGCGGTAGTGGCCATGACCGGCGATGCCGTCAACGACGCCGCGGCCCTGAAGAAGGCCGACATCGGGGTGGCCATGGGCTCGGGCAGCGAGGTCACCAAGCAGGCCGGCAAGATGGTGCTCACGGACGACAACTTCGGGACGTTGATCACCGCGATCAGGTTGGGACGCAGCATCTACGACAAGATCGTGTCCTACATCCGCTACCAGATGTCCAAGCTGTTCTCACTCGTCCTGCTGTTCCTCGTCGCGAGCATCTTCGACATCAACGACGGCGTCGCGCTCACGCCGCTGATGGTGCTGTTCCAGCACTTCTTCATCACCCTCTTTCCGGTTGCGGTCATCATGCTCGACCCGCCACCGCCGAACCTGATGACCAAGACGCCCCGCGACCCCGGGGTGCCGATCGCGAACCGCACGGCGCTACTGCAGTGGCTGGCATATGGCATCCTGCAGTTCGCCGTCACCCTCGCTGCGATGCTCCTCGCTCCCGGCGAGATGAGCCCCACCGCGGCCAACGTCCCGATGACGACCGCATTCGTGGTCTTGTCGTTCGGTTCCATCCTGAGCGGACTCGCCCTGCGCCGAGACCCGGACTCGGGGATGACCGCTCCGGTCCTGAGGGCGCTCGGAATCCTGTCCATCCCCGTCGTCGTCACAGTGTTCGCCGTCGAGGCCGGCTTCCTCCAGGATCTGCTGATGACCACCTCACTGACCGGCGGCCAGTGGCTCGCCTGCGTGGGTTGGTCGCTCCTCGTTCCGGTCGTCATCGAAGGCGAGAAGGTACTGCGGCGACGCCGACGTTCGGCGCCGACGGCCCCCATCCCCGTCGCGGCCGCAGTGGCACCGCAGCGTGTCCATCACCGCTGACAGCGAATCACGATCGCGCACCTACGATCCGGCCGCACGTACGACTCGGGAAGCGGATGACCGAGACTTCGAGCATGTGGGGCCCGAAGGCGCCGGGACACGCCCGCCCGCAGGATGATTCACCGCGGTCGGGCGTGCCGTCGGCTGGTCAGGAAGCCAGGATTCGGGCCTTCTCGGCTTCGAACTCGGCCTCGGTGAGCACGCCCTGCGCCTTCAGCTCGGCGAGGTCCTTCAATGCGGCGATCCGGTCCGTCCCTCCTTGGGCGACGGGCGCGGCCGGGGCGGCGGGCGGCGGGGCGGGTTCAGGCGGATACTGCTCGTAGCGTTCGTATCGCGCCTGCTCCTGCCCCGCCCAGCGCTGGCCCTGTCGCCGGGACACACGGTTGGAGACGGCGGTGGCGGTTCCCGCCACCACGGCCGTGCGGGCGACGCCCCGCAGCAGTCCGGGCATGACGCACTCCTCTGCATACTCGAAGGATCGACGTAGCCGAATCCCTCTGTCTGTTCTCAGCTTTCGGACTCGATCCGATCCAGGGACGACAGGATGCTCTGCACGGGAATCCGGCCCGACGCGACGAGCTGGGCGCCGTTGCGGCGCAGAGCGCGAGCAAAGGGTGCTGCCCACGTGTTCTCGTACACGAGCACAGCCGCCGAACAGCCCGGCTCGAGTGCGGCGCCGGCTTCGGCGAAGTCGGTGTCGTCGAGCAGACCGGAGGCGGCCTCCGCGAACAGCGTGACATCGACCTCGCCTTCGAGCCCGACGTCGGCGATGTCGATCCCGGCGACGGAGCCGTCCGGATCCTTCTGGACGAACGCCAGGTCCAGCACTCGGACGATGCCGCGCTCGACGAGATCGCGCAGCAGGGGCAGCGCCGACCCGTCGGGCGGACGGTCGGCGGGGAACTCGATGACGAGATAGTCGACCGGACCCATCTCGTCGATGTCGGAATCGGTCACCGGGTGCCTCGTTTCAGCGACGGGATCGGTCTTCGGCAGCAGTTCGGGCGGTTTCACGGCGCCACACCCGCATGGTGGCGACGCCGACCGGGGAACGGAGAACCGGTCCACTGCATGTTCGACGATAGCTCGCACATGTCTGCGCGCATCCGGTTTTCGGGCAGGCTGTCTTCGGGCAGGCAACCGGATTGCTCCCGCCTCGTCGCCGAAAGAAGGAGCGCGAGGGGTGCGTGACCGCGCCGATACCGAGAATGGGACGAAAGTCCCTGCTGGACCTGTGCAACCCGGCGCACACTCGACCCGTCAGATCCGTTCGGAGAGGGAGACGACCGTGTCACACAACGTGCATGTCGAACCGGAACCCATGTCCACGAAACAGGCCGTCGCGGCGGGGACGTCGATCGGAGCCGCGGTCATCATGGCCACGATCGGAGTCCTGCAGTTCTTCCAGGGGATTGCGGCGGTCGCCGAGGACGAAGTGATCGTCCAGGGCCAGGAGTACACTTTCAAGTTCGATCTCACGACCTGGGGATGGATCCACATCGTCATGGGTGTCGTGATCGTCGTCGTCGGCATCGCGCTGATCACCGGCGCGACGTGGGCACGGGTGGCGGCCATCATCATCGCCGCGCTGTCCATTCTGGCGAATTTCCTGTGGTTGCCGTACTACCCGTGGTGGTCGATCCTGATCATCGCCTTGGACGTCGTGGTCATCTGGGCGATCTCGACGTGGAACCCCCGGGCCGACTACTACTGATCGCGCCCGGCACCGGGTCGTGCGACGGCGATCCGTCCCGTCGCACGGCCCGCGGCGTCGCGCGGGTGGCGTCGATGCAGTCGTTCCTCAGTACTGCATCGACCCCCGCCCCATCGATCACCCCGGATGCGACGACCGTCGCCGGTGCCGGCCGGAGCCGAACCCGCCGCGTCGTCAACCGGCGAGGGCCGCGGCCATCTCCGCCTTCGGTGCGGGTCGACCGGTGAACTGCTCGACCTGGCCGAATGCCTGATGCAGCAGCATCTGCAGGCCGCCCACCACGACGGATCCATGCGCCGTGGCGGCCTCGGCGAGCGGGGTGGGCCACGGGTCGTAGATCGCGTCGAGGACGAACGGTGCGCGGCCGAGCTGCTGCGCGTAGGGCGCCGCCGCGGCCGCCGGCACGGTGCTCACGAGCGCACCAGCGCCGGCGCACACGTCCGCGAGTTCCGGGGCGTCGAACGGCAACCAACGCGGCTTCATACCCACCGCCTCGGCGCAGTCGAACGTCTCGGCGGCCCGGACCTCGTTGCGGGCGACGACGGTCACCGAGGTGACCCCGAGCTCGGCGAGCCCCACCAGGGCCGGCCGCGCGGTCCCCCCGGCCCCGACCACCACCGCCGAAGCGCCGGCCAGATCCCCGACGCCGGCGGCGCGCAGCGCGCCGGTGACGCCGTCGACGTCGGTACAGTCGGCCCGCCAGCCGTTCGCGGTCCGCACCAGGGTGTTCGCCGAGCCGATCAGCACGGCCCGGTCGGTCCGCTCGGTGGCGAACTCGAGGGCCGCGAACTTGCCGGGCATCGTCACCGACACCCCGACCCACTCGGGGCCGAGTCCCGACACCAGGGCCGGCAACTGCTCGCCCGTGCATTCGATGCGCTCGTAGGTCCAGTCCGTCAGCCCCAGCGCCCGGTAGGCAGCCAGATGCAGCAACGGGGACTTCGAATGCGCGATGGGGCTGCCGAGGACCGCGGCCTTGCGGGCGCCGGTCACGATGTCATCTGCCACTGTCGAGGATTCCGCTTTCCAGCGCCTGCTGCGTATTCGTCAGGTGTTCGTCGTAGTTGTCGGCGAACAGGGTCGTGCCCTGAGCGTCGATGGTCACGAAGTACGTCCAGTTCCCCGCCTCCGGGTTCTCCACGGCCTGCAGCGCCTCGATGCTCGGCGACGAGATCGGGGTGGCGGGCAGTCCCGGGCTCGCGTACGTATTCCAGGGGGTGACCTGCGCCCGGTCGGCATCGGTGGTCGCCAGCTCGGTTTCGTCGAGGGCGTAGTTGACCGTCGAGTCGAACTGCAACGGCTGCCCGATCTCGAGCCGGTTGAGGATCACCCGGGCGACCTTCGAGAAGTCGTCCGGCAGGGCCTCGCGTTCCACGAGGGACGCGGCGACGAGCATCTCGTACGGCGTCAGTCCCACCTTCGCCGCAGCCTGGGTGATACCCGTCTCGTCGTAGCGTTCGGCGCTGGTGGAGACGAGGTACCGGAGTATGTCCGCTGCCCCGGCGCCGGGATCGAAGTCCCAGCGCCCCGCCGCGATGAGTCCCTCGAGCTGCCGGCTGCGGTCGGGCACGTTCGCGACGGCGGCCCGCGCCCATTCCGGCACACCGAGCGCGGCGAGGTCGGTGCTCGCACCCGCGGCGTCGAGTTCCTCGTAGGTCAGACACGTGCGTTGCCCGTCGCGTTCGAGGCAACTGGCCTCCGCGATGAGCGTGTAGATCCCCTTGCGCACGGCACCGGTGTTGACATCGCGGATGTCGTGCAACTGCCGGCCCTCGGAGATCACCAGCGCCCCGACCCGGTTCGCGGGGTCGACCAGCGCGGCGACGGCCTCGCGGGCGGGAAGCTTGCTGGCGATCGAGTAGAAGCCCGGCTGCAACGAGTTCATGCCGGGGTTCTGGACGGCGGCGTTGTAGAAGGCGTCGGAGCTGGCGACGATGTCCGCTTCCTTGAAAGCGGCGCCGATCTGCTCGGCGGTGTCACCCGGGTGCACCTGCACGACGACGGCCGGACCGCCCGCACCGGTGTAATCGGGCGGCAGGTCGGGGCCGGTGAACTTCTGGTAGGCGAAGAACCCGCCGCCGAGGAGCAGAACCAGCACGGCCGCGACGGCGAGCATCCCGACGATCCGGCCGCGCGTGCGGCGGCCCCGGGCCGAGCGGGCGTGGGCCCGGCGGGCCGGGGACATCCCGACGGGCTCGGGGGCGGCACGGTCGGCGGAGTCGGTCCAGTCCCGTCCCGCCGCGGACGTCTCGGTGTGGCCGCGCGGATCGTCGTCGGCCGCGGCGTACCCGAACTGGTCGTAGCCCGACTCGTCGTAGGCGGGCCGCTGCTCGTAGTCGTCGTGTCGGTAGGCGCCCGGCGCGGGGTCGTATCCGTCGTGGTCGCGGGGGTCGTAGTCGCGCGGCTCGTAGCCCTGGGTCTCGTAGGTCCGGGCCTCGAAGACCTGGGTTTCGGAACCCGGCTCGTCGGCGGGATGTCCACCGTAGGGCCGGCGCTCGGGCTGCGACGGGGCGCCGGGGTCGTATTCGTCGAGCCGGTAGACGTGCTCGGTGGTCGGGGCGTCGTCGTAGGGATGCCCACCGGCCGGATGCGGTGGCGGCTGCGAAGCCTCCGTCCCGTGCCGCGGCCGGTACCACTCGTCCTGCTGGGCGGGTTCGAACCCGGGACGATCCCCGGAGACGTGGTTCGCCCCGGTGGACTCGTCGTCCGGCCTCCCGTGCCGGCTCATCGTCCGCTCTCCGGCTTGCCGTCCTCGGCCACGTTCACCACTGCACTCCGCTCGTCCAACCAACCCTGCAAGATGGCGACGGCGGCGGCCTGGTCGATCACCGGCCGCGCACCGCGCGCACTGACTCCGCTCTCGCGGAGGGCCCGCGCCGCAGTGACCGTCGTGAATCGTTCGTCGGCCATCCGCACGGGAATCCCGGTCAGCCGCCGGCGCAACCGTCCCGCGAAATCACGGGCCAGTTTCGCGGCCTTGCCGGGCTCCCCGCGCAGGGTCTGCGGCAGTCCGACGATAACCTCCACGGCCTCGTACTCCGTGACGATGTCCACAATGCGCCGGATATCCGGCGCGTCGGGCCCGCGTTCCTTCGAGCGCGGCACGGTCTCGACCGGGGTGGCCAGGATCCCGTCCGGATCCGACGAGGCGACGCCGATCCGGACACTTCCGACATCGATGCCGATGCGGCGGCCGCGGCCGGGATCGTCGACACCCGGGCGGTCGGGACCGGCGAAGTCGGCCACGATCAGCCGGCCAGCTCGCTGAGCCGGGCGCGGAACGCGGTCAACGCCGCGGGGATCCCGGCGGGGTCGGATCCCGATCCCTGTGCCATGTCGGGCTTGCCGCCGCCGCGGCCGCCGATGACCGGCCCGAAGCTCGAGACCAGGTCGCCGGCCTTGATGCCCTTGGCCTGCGCGGCCTTGGTGGTGGCGACGACGAACGGCACCTTGCCGTCGGCCGAACCGAGCAGCAGCACCACGGCGGGCTCGCTGCCGAGCCGGCCGCGGACGTCGGAGGCGAGGCTGCGCAGGTCGTTGCCGGCCACGCCCTCGGGGGCCGCCTCGGCGACGACGAGCAGATCACCGGTGCGCTGTGCCTTCTCGGCGAACGTGCCGGCCGAGGCGAGCACTGCGGCGGCGCGGGTGCGTTCGAGTTCCTTCTCGGCCGCCTTCAGCCGCTCGACCAGCGATTCGACGCGCGCAGGCACCTCCTCGGAGGGCACCTTCAGGGTCGAGGACAGACCGGCGAGCAGGGCCCGTTCCTTGGCCAGGTGCCGGTACGAGTCCAGGCCGACGTATGCCTCGACACGGCGCACGCCCGAGCCGACGGACTGCTCGCCGAGCAGGGTGACGGTGCCGACGTGGGAGGAGTGCTCGACGTGCGTGCCACCGCACAGCTCCATCGAGAACGGGCCGCCGATCTCCACGACGCGGACCTCGTCGCCGTAGTTCTCGCCGAACAGCGCCATCGCACCCATCTTCTTGGCCTTGTCCAGGTCCGTGACGAAGGTGTTGACCGGGTAGTTCGCCGCGACCGCCTCGTTGGTGACGGCCTCGATGTCGGCCTTCTGCTGCTCGCTGAGCGCACCGGGCCAGGAGAAGTCGAACCGCAGGTAGCCCGGCTTGTTCAGCGAACCCGCCTGCACGGCGTTGGGGCCGAGGACTTCGCGCAGCGCGGCGTGGACCAGGTGGGTACCCGAGTGGCCCTGCGTGGCGCCCTTGCGCCAGGACGGGTCGACCTGCACGAGGACGGCGTCGCCCTCGGTGACCTGGCCCTCGAGCACGGTCACCTTGTGCACCCACAGCTGCTTGGCGATCTTCTGGACGTCGTTGACCTTGATGCGCAGGCCGCCGGCGGTGATGGTGCCGACGTCGGCGATCTGTCCGCCGGACTCGGCGTAGAGGGGGCTGCGGTCGAGGATCAACTCGACGTCCTGGCCGGCCTGCGCCGCGTGCAGCCGCTCCCCGCCGGTGATGACGGCCAGCACCGTCGCCTCGGTCACCAGCTCGGTGAAGCCGGTGAACTCGGTGGGGCCGCGGTCGAGCAGTTCCTTGTAGACGGTCAGGTCGGCGTGGGCGTGCTTGCGGGCACGGGCGTCGTCCTTGGCGCGCTGACGCTGCTCGGCCATGAGGGAACGGAAGCCGTCCTCGTCGACGGTCAGGCCCGCCTCGGAGGCCATCTCCAGCGTCAGGTCGATGGGGAACCCGTAGGTGTCGTGCAGAGTGAAGGCTTCGGTGCCACCGAGAACGGACCTGCCCTGCGCCTTCGCGGACTCGACCGCGCCCTCGAACAGCTTGCTGCCGGTGCCCAGGGTCTTGAGGAACGCCGTCTCCTCACCGACGGCGACGGTCTCGATGCGCGAGAAGTCCGTCGCCAGCTCCGGATAGGACGGGCTCATGGTGTCGCGCACGACGGCCATGAACTCGGCCATCGTCGGCGCGTCGGCGCCGAGCAGGCGCGCGGAACGCACGATTCGGCGCAGCAGGCGGCGCAGGACGTAGCCGCGCCCGTCGTTGCCGGGGTTGACGCCGTCGACGATGAGCATGGCGGCGGTGCGGGCGTGGTCGGCGATGACCCGGAAACGCACGTCCGAGGCATGGTCGGCGCCGTAGACGCTGCCGGTGAGCTCGGCGGCCTTGTCGATGACCGGGCGCAGCAGGTCGGTCTCGTAGACGTTCTCGACGCCCTGGAGCAGGAACGCGACTCGCTCGACACCCATGCCGGTGTCGATGTTCTTCTTCGGCAGTGGCCCGAGGATCGGGTAGCCCTCCTTGGCCCCGCCCTCCCCGCGCTCGTTCTGCATGAACACGAGGTTCCAGATCTCGATGTAGCGGTCCTCGTCGGCCTCGGGGCCGCCCGGGGCGCCGTATTCGGGGCCGCGGTCGTAGAAGATCTCCGAGCAGGGGCCACAGGGACCGGGGATGCCCATGGACCAGTAGTTGTCCTTCATGCCGCGGCGCTGGATGCGCTCGGCGGGGACGCCGATCTTGTCGTGCCAGATCGAGTACGCCTCGTCGTCGTCCAGATACACCGTCGCCCAGAGCTTCTCGGGATCGATGCCGTAGCCGCCGTCGTCGACGGAGCCGGTCAGCAACGACCACGCGTGCCCGATCGCCTCTTCCTTGAAGTAGTCGCCGAACGAGAAGTTGCCGGCCATCTGGAAGAACGTGTTGTGCCGGGTGGTGATGCCCACCTCCTCGATGTCGAGGGTGCGCACGCACTTCTGCACCGAGGTCGCGGTGCTGAACGGCGGGGTCTGCTGGCCGAGGAAGTAGGGCACGAACGGGACCATGCCGGCGTTGACGAACAGCAGGTTCGGATCGGCCAGGATCAGCGACGCGCTGGGCACCTCGGTGTGGCCGGCCTTCACGAAGTGGTCGAGAAAGCGCCTGCGGATCTCGTGGGTCTGCACGTCGATGGTCCTCTTTGTCTGACGGTGTGGACTACCGTGCCCGTCCGGACACGGCGAATCGGCCATCGTTCAGCCTATCGCGCCGACGTCGGCGGCCGCCGTGAGCATCCGCCGGGCGTGAGCGAAGTATCGTTCGGCCCTGTCGACCGGCGGCCCGAGGCGGCACAGCGACCGTCGACGGACCGGCTGACACCCGGCGGTACGCGCTCAGTCGAACTGCAGCGGCAGCTTCGCGAATCCGCCGATCGGATAGCGGGCGCGCACGGCGGCGCACCCGTCGGCCGGCATGATCCGCGCGGTGCGGCCGAGCAACTCCTCGAACAGCACCCTCAGCTCGAGCCGGGCCAGCGGGGCGCCCGGGCAGTAGTGCACGCCCCGGCCGTAGACCAGGTTGTCGGCGGGGTCGCGGTCGAGCCGGAACTCGTCGGGGTCACCGAAGACCGCCCCGTCCCGGTTCACCGACGCCCACAGCACCTGTACCCGCGCATCGACGGGCAGCGGGCAACCGGCGACCCGGCGCTCGGCAGTTACCCGGCGGCGGCTGGCGACGAACGGCGGGTCGATCCGCAGGATCTCGTCGCTCGCGGCAACGAGCAGCGTCGGGTCCGCCCGCAGCCGGTCCTGCACCTGGGGGTGGTTCGCCAGGAAGCCGGCGACCACGCCGACGCTCGCGGCGATCGTCGACAGCTCGCCGACGGTCCAGTTGCGCACGATCGAGACGATCTCCTCGTCGCGCAGCGGCCGGCCGTCCACGGTTTCGTGCAGCAGTTCGCCCGTGGGATCGGTGACGGGCTCGCCGCGACGGGCGTCGAGCTGGGCGCGGATGTGGCCGTCGAACTCGACGGCGATCGTCGACAGCGCCGTCCGGTCCCCGGCGCGGGTGGCGCGACGATTCTTCTCCGCCCACGCCCGCAGCGGCGCCCGCAGCGCATCGGGCCAGCCCATGAACGCGCACGTGACGTTGTCGGCGAACGGCTCGGCCAGCACGGACATCACCTCGACCGCGCGTCCGCGGGGCAGTGCGGCGGCCAGTTCGGCGGCGACGGCGCGGCAGGCCGGTTCGAACGCG
>NZ_AJFC01000249.1:0-18096 GCF_000256505.1 Rhodococcus sp. P14
CGGTCGACGACGGCGCGGTACGCGCGGTGCCGTTCCCCGTCGAGTCCGTTGGGGATCTGCAGGTGCCGGGACACGGCATTGGAGAACGTCGCGGGGTCGTCCAGGATCCGCACGGCCTCGGCGTGTCCGAAAACGGTCCAGCTGCGGTCACCGTCGTACGCGATCGGCCCGCGGGCCCGCATCGCGTCGTACCCGGCGACCTGATCCGCCTGCACCGCCTCCGAGCGGGGATCCCACTCCGCGTGCGCCGTGTCGATGGTCGCCTCCTCGCCTCGGTGCCCGGATCACGCTAACGCGCGCCGCGCACGATCCGTCGGAGTTTCGGCACCCGCTGTGCCAGCTCGCGCTCGGCGCCGTGGCCGGTCGGGGTGTAGTAGTCGACGCCGACGAGTTCGTCGGGCGCGTACTGCTGTGCCAGCACGCCGTCGGGGTGGTCGTGCGGGTAGCGGTAGCCGACGGCGTTGCCGAGCTTCTGGGCGCCTGCGTAGTGGCCGTCGCGCAGATGCGCCGGCACCGACCCGGACCGGCCGGCCTTGACGTCGGCGATCGCGGCGCCGAGCGCGGCGGTGACCGCACCCGACTTGGGTGCGGTGGCGATGTGGATGGTGGCCTGCGCCAGGGCGAGCTGGGCCTCGGGCATGCCGACGAGCTGCACGACCTGCGCGGCCGCGGTCGCCGTCTGCAGCGCGGTCGGATCGGCCATGCCGACCTCCTCGCTGGCCTGGATCATCAGCCGCCGCGCGATGAACCGCGGGTCCTCCCCCGCGACGATCATCCGCGCGAGGTAGTGCAGCGCGGCGTCGACGTCGGAGCCGCGCAGCGACTTGATGAACGCGCTCGCGACGTCGTAGTGCTGGTCGCCGTCGCGGTCATAGCGCACCGCGGCCTTGTCGATGCTCGACTCGACGGTCGGCAGGTCGATCGTCGCGCCCGTACCGCCGCGGTCGAGGGCGGTCTCGGCGGCCGCCTCGAGGGCGGTCAGCGCGCGGCGTGCGTCGCCACCGGCGAGGCGCACCAGGTGCTCGAGCGCGTCGTCGGTGATCTGCACGCTTCCACCGAGGCCGCGTTCGTCGGTGCGGGCCCGCTCGAGCAGGGCCCGGATGTCGTCGGGGCCCAGCGGTTGCAGCTGCAGCACCAGGGAGCGGGACAGCAGCGGAGCAACGACGGAGAACGACGGATTCTCGGTGGTGGCGGCCACGAGCAGCACGATCCGGTTCTCCACCGCGGCGAGCAGCGCGTCCTGCTGGGTCTTGGAGAAGCGGTGCACCTCGTCGATGAAGAGCACGGTCTGCTCGCCGGCGCTCAGGCGGCGACGGGCCAGGTCGATCACGGCCCGCACGTCCTTGACGCCGGCCGACAGCGCGGACAGTGCCTCGAAGCGTCGACCGGTGGCGCCGGAGATGAGGGAGGCCAGGGTGGTCTTGCCGGTCCCGGGCGGGCCGTAGAGCACGACGGACGCGGCGCCGGAGCCCTCGACGAGGCGGCGCAGCGGCGCGCCGGGGGCGAGCAGGTGCTGCTGGCCGACGACTTCGCTCAGGTCGGCCGGGCGCATGCGGGCGGCGAGCGGTGCGTTCGGTCCGCCGCCGCGGGGCGGACGCGCCGCCGGTTGCGCGGGGTCGGGTTCGGGTTCGGCCGGGCGGGGGGCCTCGAACAAGGCGTCCGGGCCGGTGGGTTCCTCCGCTCCGAAGAAGGTGCTCACCCCACGAAGCTACCGTCCCGTCCCGACGGCGGTCCGGGCCGACGGGACCGTGAACCGACCGTGAACGTTCAGGACGTTCGGCTGTGGTGCTTGCTCATCGCCGGGCACGCTGGTCTGATCGTCCGGTGCCCCCCACCGAACCTCGTGCCGTGTCGCGACGGACCGCGCTGCGCGCGGGCGGCGCCGTCCTCGGCGCCGCGGCCCTCGCGGCCGTCTGCGCCTCCCCCGCCTCGGCGCAGAACTCCGTGTTCGCACACGGCGTCGCCTCCGGCGACCCGCTGCCCGACCGGGTGATCCTGTGGACCCGCGTGACCCCCGCCCCGGACGCCGTGCCGGGTTCCGGCCTCGGCGCGGCGACGGCGGTCCGCTGGGAGGTCGCCACCGACGGCGATTTCCGCGACGTGGTGGCCTCGGGGTCCGTGACCACGTCCCCGGTGTCCGACCACACCGTCAAGGTCGACGCGACGGGCCTGGAACCGGACACCGCCTACGTCTACCGGTTCACCGCCGGCGACGTGTCCTCCCCCGTCGGCCGTACCCGCACCGCGCCGGGGCCGGACACGGACCCGGACCGCCTGCGGTTCGCGGTGGTGTCGTGCTCGAACTGGGAGGCCGGGTTCTTCGGCGTCTACCGGCATCTGGCGGCGCGCCCGGACCTCGATGCCGTCGTGCACCTCGGCGACTACCTGTACGAGTACGGCACGGGCGAGTACGCCGCCGGTGACCGGGTGGTGCGCCCGCACGATCCGCGACACGAGATCGTCACCCTGGCGGACTACCGGATCCGGCACGGCCAGTACAAGAGCGATCCCGACCTGCAGCGATTGCACGCGCTGGTGCCGTGGATCGTGGTGTGGGACGACCACGAGAGCGCCAACGACGCCTGGTCCGGCGGCGCGGAGAATCACGATCCGGCCGTCGAGGGAATCTGGGCGGACCGGCGGGCCGCGGCCCTGCAGGCGTACCTCGAATGGCAGCCCGTCCGGCCGGGCGGCACCACCGACGCGCCCCGGTTGTACCGGCGGCTGCAGTTCGGGAGCCTGGCCGAGTTGTCGATGCTGGATCTGCGCAGCTACCGATCCGAGCAGGTGAACGGGCGCCGCCTCGACGACCCGGAGCGCACCATCACCGGCGCCGAGCAGATGGCGTGGCTGACCGCGGGCGTCGCCAGTTCGGGCACGCGATGGCAGCTCGTCGGGAACCCGGTGATGATCGCACCCGTGCTGCTGCCGCCGCTGGACGAGCGGACCACGGCGGCGCTGACCGCCGTCGCGGGGATCCCGGCTGCGGGGGCGCCGTTCAACGTCGACCAGTGGGACGGCTACCCCGCGGACCGGCGACGGCTGCTCGACGCGATTCGCGCCTCCGGCCGGGACGTGGTGTTCCTCACCGGCGACATCCACTCGTCGTGGGCCGCCGACATCCCTGTCGACGCCGCGAACTATCCGGGCGCAGGCACCGTGGCCACCGAGCTCGTGGTGCCCTCGGTGACCTCGGCGAACATCGACGAGTTGCTCGGCGTCGCGCCGCGCACCGTCTCCCCGTCGATCGAGGCGGCGGTACAGGCGACGAATCGCCACATCGGGTACGTCGAGCTGGATTCGCACGGCTTCGGAATCCTGGACGTGACCGCCGACGCGGTGCAGATGGACTGGTTCTACGTCCTCGATCCGACCGACCCGGGGACCGGCGCGCGGTACGGCACGAGCCGACGGGTCGCAGCCGGCACGCCGCGGCTCGCCCCGGCCGGCCCGCTCGACCCCGGTGCGCACCGCCGGGCGGACCGGCCGTGAGGCGGCCCGCCGGGGCGATCGACCGGCGCACGATGCTCGCGGGCACGGCCGTGCTGGCCGGCGCGGCCCTGATCGGCGCGGCACCGGCGAGGGCGGCCACGTCGGCGCTGGTTCCGGACGCGGACGTGCACGTTCTCGTCGTCGACGGGATGCGTCCGGACGAGCTCGCGCCGGGTCTCACGCCGCATCTCGTGGCGCTCGCCGACGCCGGCACCCGGTACACCGCGGCCCGGGCGATTCCGGTGGCCGAGACGCTGCCCAACCATGCGGCGATGATGACCGGTGTGCTGCCGCACCGGAACGGGGTGCCCGCGAATTCGGTCTTCGACCCGGCGCTCGGACGCACCCGGGACCTGGATCGGCCGGCCGACCTGCGCGCCGCCACGGTGCTCGACCGGTTGCCCCGCGAACTGGGGTTGACGACGGCGAGCGTGCTGTCCAAGCGGTACCTGCACGGCTTGTTCGGCGGTCGCGCGTCGGTGGCGTGGGATCCGGTGCCGCTGCTCCCGCTCACCGAGCACGCCCCGGACCGGTTCACGGTCGACGCGCTGATCTCCGTGGTGGACGAGCGGTCTCCGCGGTTCACGTTCACCAATCTCGGCGATGTGGACCGCGTCGGGCACCTGGACGTGCTCGGCGCGTCACTGCGGCTCGCCCGGACGGCGGCTCTGCGCTCGGCGGACGAGCAGGTGGCGCGGTTCGTCGAGTTCCTGCGCGCGACAGGGCGGTGGGAACGCTCGGTGCTGATGGTGCTGGCCGACCACGGGATGGACTGGTCGGCGCCGGACCAGGTGATCGGACTCGTCGACGTGCTCGGCGCCGACCCGCTGCTCGCCCGCTCGGTGCGCACCGCGCAGAACGGTGGCGCGAACCTGCTGTACTGGGTCGGCGATCCGGCGGCCCGTCTCGAGGCGGTCGCGCGGATGCGGGAGGTGACCTCCGCCGTGCCGGGCGTGGCCGAGTTGTACACGGGAGCGGATCTGGGTCTCGGGGCGGCCGCGGGCGATCTGGTCGCGCTGTGCGACGCGGGGTGGCGGTTCTCCGATCCGAGCCCGCTGTCGAATCCCATCCCGGGCAATCACGGTCACGCCGCGACCGTCGAGATCCCGTTCTTCGTCGCCGGCGGGCACGCCAGCCTCCACCGGGGCTCGACGGTCTCCGACCCCGTCCGCACCCTCGACGTCGCCCCGACGGTCGCGGCGCTGTTCGGGCTGGCCGAGCCGCCGGGCGGCTGGGACGGCCGCGCGGCGACGCACGCCTTCGCCGGGTGAGTTCGATGGCCCCTCCCCCCTTCCACCGCCCGCCGCCGCGCGTGACAATGGAAGGGCAGTAACCGTTTTCAACGGAGGAGGCAGTGATGACCACCGCACGCGACATCATGCACCGTGACGCGGTCTGCATCGGTGAACACGACACCCTCGAGACCGCGGCCCGGCGGATGCGGGAACTGGATATCGGCGCGTTGCCGATCTGCGGCGACGACAATCGGCTCCACGGCATCATCACCGACCGCGACATCGTGCTCGAGTGCGTGGCAGCGGGCGGCGACCCGCGTTCGATGACGGCCGGTGCGCTCGCCCACGGCAAGCCCTACGTGGTCGACGCGGACGCGGACGTCGGCCGGGTCCTGACGGTGATGGAGGAACACCGCATCCGCAGGCTGCCCGTCGTCGAGGAGCATCGGCTGGTGGGGATGATCAGCGAGGCCGACCTGGCCGTGCATCTGCCCGAGTCGGAGGTGGGCCGGTTCGTCGAGGCGATCTGCGCACGCACCGCGCCGTGACCCTTCGAGCGTCCCGCGCCGTGACCCTTCGAGCGTCCCGCTCCGTGACCCTTCGAGCGTCCCGCTCCGGAGCCCTTCGAGCGTCCCGCTCCGGAGCCCTCCGAGCCTCCCGCGCCGGGGCGCTCCGGGCGTGGTGTGGTCAGTCGCCGACGCGCCGCTCGAGCCGGTCGAGGACGTCCCGGGCATGCCCGGCGACGTCGTCGTGTCCGGCGTCGCCGGCGAAGTCGGCGAGCAGCGACCAGCGGGTGCGCAGCGCGTCGGTCCACGGCACCGACAGATGGTGGTCACGCACCGCAGCGATGCGGGCCGGGTCCTCGGGAACGAACAGGTAGGTGCTCAACCACACCCACGCGAGCTGTGCGTCGAGCAACCGCTCGGCGAGCACCTCGTCGAAGCCGAGCGAGGGCCACATGCCCACCACCTCGGCGCGCCACGCGTCGGCCATCGCGCGGGCCCGCTCGAGGGTGAGCGGTGCCTTGCACAGGCAGGCCGGGAAGGAGGTCAGGGCATAGGCGATGTCGAGGGTGGCGTCGCGGAAGCCGCCCCATTCGTAGTCGAGGAACTGCACGCCCTCGTCCCCGACGACGATGTTGTCCGGGCACAGATCCGAGGGACTGAACGCCCGGAACCGGCCGGCGGTGAACAGCTTCGCGGCCCGCTCGGCGCGGTCGATCACGCTCTGCGGCACCTCGAACCCGAACTCGGTGGCGAAGCGGTCCGGCACCCCGCGGAGCGCGCCGGTGGCCTGCTCGACGACGGCGTCGGCGAAGTGCGCCACCTCGGCGCGACGCAGCAGCGCGGCGAAGTCCTCGTCGCGCCCGACGGTCGCGGCGTGCATCCGGCCGAGGGCCTGGGCGAAGGCCATGAGGGTGTTGGTGACCGTGTCGGTGTCGTCGCTGCGCAGCAGCGTCGCGATCGGAGTGGCGTCGCCGAGATCGCTGAGCACGAGCAGACGGGATTCGAAGTCGTAGGCCAGGAGTTCGGCGCCGGGCCGGTCGTCCTTGGGCAGGGCGGTAGCGAACTGGTAGGACACCGCCTCCCGGAGGAACGCGACCTCGTCGTCGGTGGCGGCACCGCGGAACCCCCCCTGCCGGTTCGCGCGTGGCGGCACCTGCTTGAGCACGAGGGTGCGCGGCAGGGAGAACGGGTTCGCCGCGACCCGCACGCGCAGGACCACCGAGCGGCCGCTGCCGCCGAGATCCACCGGATCGGCCAAGGTCACGGGTGCGCCGGTGCGCCGGGTCAGCAGCTTCTCCGCCGCCTCCACCACTTCCGACATGGGCTCCGCCAATGTTGCAGTCATCGCCTGACAATCTACCCGGTTCGGACGACGATCAGTTCGTGCACGAACCGCATCTTGACCGAAACGTGCGTGGGCAGCACGAACGGATGCCGGTCCCGTGACCCGGTGCACCGGGTCCGGCGACGGCCGGTGCCCCGGTGGCGCCACCCGGGGATCCCGGGCGGCGCCACCGGGACGGCTCCGCCGTCCTTTTACTTCCCGGCCGGCTTCGGCTCCGGCTTGAAGTCGATGCCCGAGTCCTTGCGCTGTTCGGCGGTGATGGGCGCCGGGGCGTCGGTCAGCGGATCGACGCCACCCCCGGACTTCGGGAACGCGATGACCTCGCGGATCGAGTCCGCGCCGGCGAGCAGGGCGGTGATGCGGTCCCAGCCGAAGGCGATGCCGCCGTGCGGCGGCGCACCGTACTTGAACGCCTCGAGCAGGAAGCCGAACTTCTCGTTCGCCTCCTCCTCGGAGATTCCCATCACCTTGAACACCCGCTGCTGGACGTCCATGCGGTGGATACGGATCGAGCCGCCGCCGATCTCGTGACCGTTGCACACGATGTCGTACGCGTAGGCGAGCGCCGAACCGGGGTCGGTGTCGAACGTGTCGAGGTGCTCGGGCATCGGCGAGGTGAAGGCGTGGTGCACCGCGGTCCACGCGGAGGTGCCCAGCGCCACGTCGCCGGACGCGGTGGCGTCGGCGGCCGGCTCGAACAACGGGGCGTCGACGACCCACACGAACTTCCAGTCGTCGGGATCGATGAGATCGAGCTTGCGGGCGATCTCGCCGCGCGCGGCACCGAGCAGCGCACGCATGGGCTTGGTGGGGCCGGCGGCGAAGAAGATGCAGTCCCCCGGCGCTGCACCGACGTGCGCGGCCAGCCCGGCCCGCTCGGTGTCGGTGAGGTTCTTCGCGACCGGTCCGGACAGCTCGCCGTCCTCACCGACCAGTACGTACGCCAGGCCCTTCGCACCCCGCTGCTTGGCCCACTCCTGCCAGGCGTCGAGCTGGCGCCGCGGCTGGCTCGCACCGCCGGGCATGACGACCGCACCGACGTACTCGGCCTGGAAGACCCGGAAGGTGGTGTCCTTGAAGAACTCCTTGCACTCGACCAGTTCGAGACCGAAACGCAGGTCGGGCTTGTCCGAGCCGAAGCGGCGCATCGCCTCGGCGTAGGTCATGCGCGGGATCGGTGTGGTCAGCTCGTGGCCGATCAGGCGCCACAGCGCGTGCAGGATCTCCTCGGCGAGCAGGATCACGTCGTCCTGGCCCACGAAGGCCATCTCGATGTCGAGCTGGGTGAACTCCGGCTGACGGTCGGCGCGGAAGTCCTCGTCCCGGTAGCAGCGGGCGATCTGGTAGTAGCGCTCGATGCCGCCGGCCATCAGCAGCTGCTTGAACAGCTGCGGCGACTGCGGCAGCGCGTAGAAGCTGCCGGGCTGCAACCGGGCCGGCACCACGAAGTCGCGTGCGCCCTCGGGGGTGGAGCGCGTCAGCGTCGGAGTCTCGACCTCCACGAAGCTGTGGTGGGCGAGCACGGCACGCGCGGCGGCGTTGACCTTGCTGCGGAGCCGGATCGCCTTGCCGGGGCCCTCGCGTCGCAGGTCCAGGTAGCGGTACTTGAGGCGGGCTTCCTCCCCGACCTGGTCGTCGAGCTGGAACGGCAGCGGTGCGGCCTCGTTGAGCACCTCGAGCTGCGTCGCGTTCACCTCGACGGCGCCGGTGGGGATGTCGAAGTTCTGGTTGCCCTCGGGGCGGACCTCGACGACCCCGACGACCTTGATGCAGTACTCGGCGCGCAGACGGTGTGCCTGCTCGAGGACGTCGCCCTCGCGGAAGACGACCTGCGACACGCCCGACGCGTCGCGCAGGTCGATGAAGATCACCCCGCCGTGGTCGCGGCGCCGGGCCACCCAGCCGGTGAGGGTGACGGTCTGCTCGGCGTGCTCGGCTCGCAACGAGCCGGCGAGATGGGTGCGCAGCACGGAATTCCTTTCGAAACAACTTTGGCGAGGGACGTCGTCGCTGCAATCCTACGAAAGGCACATATCCGCCGAGGACACCCGTACCCGATCGGCCGTGCCAAGCTGAACCGGTCGGTCACCCTGCGACGAGAAAGCGAAGGCGGCGATGACGTTCAACGAGGGCGCGCGGATGGAGGGCGGCCGGATCCAGCTCGGCGGCGGGGGCAGCCCCGGCGGGCGGATCGCGATCGGCGGTGGTGCCGGCGGCCTCGTGGTGCTGATCCTGGCACTGCTGTTCGGGGGTGACCCCGGTTCCCTGCTCGGCAGCGGCGCCCCGGAGCAGTCCGGACAGTACGGTTCGGGCACCCTCGAGGGCTGCGAGACGGGTGCGGACGCCAACGCGAGCGTCGACTGCCGCGTCCAGTTCACCGTCGGCAGCCTCGACGCGGTGTGGGAACAGCAGCTCGGTCGGCAGACCGGCGTCGAGTACGTCCGGCCCGACGTCGTGCTGTTCTCCGGCGCGGTCGCGACGGGCTGCGGCAACGCCACGAGCGACGTCGGGCCGTTCTACTGCCCGGCCGACCGGACCGCGTACTTCGACACCAGCTTCTTCCAGGATCTGGTCACCCGGTTCGGTGCCAACGCGGGCCCGCTCGCGCAGGAATACGTCGTCGCGCACGAGGTGGGTCACCATCTGCAGAACCAGCTCGGCGACCTCGGCCGCGCGCAGGCCGATCCGCGTGGCGCCGACTCCGGGGCGGTCCGCACCGAACTGCAGGCCGACTGCTACGCCGGCGCGTGGGCGTACCACGCCGACAAGCAGCCGGATCCGAACACCGGGGAGCCGTTCCTGCAGCCGCTCAGCGACCAGGACATCCGCGACGCCCTGTCGGCGGCCTCCGCCGTCGGCGACGACCGGATCCAGGCCTCCGCCGGTGGGCGGGTCAACCCCGAGGGCTGGACGCACGGCTCGTCCGAACAGCGGCAGAAGTGGTTCCTCGCCGGGTACACGACGGGGCAGATCGCGGCGTGCGACACGTACACGGCGCGGGACCTGGACAACCCGCCGGCGCTGCGCTGACGCCGCCTCGCACCGCGGGGATTCCGTACCCGGAACGCGGTGCGCGTGCCATGCTCGAGGGGTCCGCACCGGTACGAGGTGACCTGCCGTGGAATGGTACGACGCCGAGGGGTATTCGCTGGGACGGTTGCTGTGCACGCGCGCGCTCGCCCTGGTCTACCTCGTCGCGTTCCTCGTGGCGCTCAATCAGTTCCGGGCGCTGCTCGGAACCGCCGGCCTGACGCCGATCCCCCGCTTCCTGAGCGCGACGTCGTTCGGGCGTGCCCCGAGCGTGTTCCACCTGCGCTACTCGGACCGTCTCTTCGCGGCGGTCGCCGGTCTCGGCGCGGTCCTGGCCGCCGCCACGGCCCTCGGGGTGACGGACCGGCTGCCGCTGATCGCCTCGATGCTCGTCTGGTTCCTGATGTGGCTGCTGTACCTGTCGATCGTCAACGTCGGTCAGGTCTGGTACTCGTTCGGCTGGGAATCGTTGCTGCTCGAGACCGGATTCCTGGCGATCTTCCTCGGCAACGCGGACACCGCCCCGCCGCTGCTCGGCCTGATCCTGCTCCGCTGGCTGCTGTTCCGGCTCGAGTTCGGCGCGGGCCTGATCAAGATGCGCGGCGACCGGTGCTGGCGGGACCTGACGTGCCTGTACTACCACCACGAGACCCAGCCGATGCCGGGGCCGCTGAGCTGGTACTTCCATCGTCTGCCGAAGCCGCTGCACCGGGTCGAGGTGGCCGGGAACCATGTCACCCAGCTGGTGGTGCCGTTCTTCCTGTTCGCGCCGCAGCCGATCGCGGGGATCGCGGCGTCGATCATGATCGTCACCCAGCTGTGGCTGGTGGCCAGCGGGAACTTCTCCTGGCTGAACTGGCTGGCGATCGTGCTGGCGCTGTCGGTGATCCCCGACGACTGGTGGGAGCGTCTGCTGCCGCTCGAGCCGGGCACGGGGTACGGGCCGACACCGACGGTGTTCGTGGCCGCGGTCCTGGCGCTGACCGGGGCGGTCGCGGTGCTGAGCTACCTGCCGGTGTGGAACATGCTCTCCCACCGGCAGGCGATGAACGCCTCGTTCAATCGATGGCACTTCGTCAACACCTACGGTGCGTTCGGCAGCATCACCCGGCACCGGCACGAGGTGATCGTCGAGGGCACCTCGGATCGGGACGTCGGTCCCGGCACCGTGTGGCGTGAGTACGAGTTCAAGGGCAAGCCCGGCGACGTGCACCGCCGGCCCCGTCAGTACGCGCCGTACCACCTACGGCTGGACTGGTTGATGTGGTTCGCTGCGCTGTCCCCCGACTACGCGCGGTCCTGGTTCGGGCGGCTGCTCGAGAAGCTGCTCACCAACGACGAGCACGTGACGGCGTTGCTGCGCCGTAATCCGTTTCCCGACGAGCCGCCGCGGTGGGTGCGGGCCCGGTATTTCAGTTATCGGTACACCACGCGGCGCGAGCGCCGGGAGACCGGCGCGTGGTGGGTGCGTGAATACATCACCGAGTACATGCGACCGGTGACCCTGGCCGAGGGCGACGTCGGCTGAAACTGCCGCGACGGCGACGTTACCGATTGTTTGTTTTCCGAAATCGAGATATTTACCCGCGGGAATTCACAAGAAGGCGGCCTGCGGTTGTGCAACCGCAGGCCGCCTGCTCGTCGAGTCGAGCCTACGCAGCAGCCTCGGAGCTGCCGGCGGCCTCAGCCGAACCCGAGAAGAAGTCGAGCGCGTCGAAGAGCGTCGACACGGCGTCGAAGAATTCGCTGAGGAAAGCGAGGTCCATTAGGTAACTCCATTTCTGATGCTGTACACGGCGGTGCGGGTCGCGCACCGGCTCAATTGTTACCGGAGGCTCCGAGCGTCTGCAATTCGAGACACAATCCGGCAGATACGACGTTCCGCGGAATTCCCGCAATACGGACCGCGGTGGCAATGCCCGTCGCGTCGCAATTCACGCAGTTCGTCCCGCTTCGGGGCGCGCAATCGGCGCCGCACACAATTCGTCGACGGCGGCGGAGAATCCTTCGGCCACGATCTCGAGATCGGGAACGAGCACCGCGTCCGCAACCAGATCGATATTCAGCCGGCCCGCGTAGGAGAGGACGCCGACGGCGAGCCCGACATTGCCCTGCACCACCCCGATCTGGAACATCTCGCGGATGCGGGCACCGACGAAGTGCAGCGGCACGGGCGGGCCGACCAGATTGCTGACGAACAGGTTCACCAGTCGTTGACGCCGCATGACCCGCACCGTCCAGCGCTGGAGCAGCCGGCCCCCGGGCTGCAGCGGCGGCTCCCGCCGGAGCCGGGCCGTCTCGCGGGCAATCGCCGCGAGGCGGGCGGCGACCGATCCGGCGCCCACCGGAAGGGCCACGAGCAGGATCCCGACCCGATTTCCCGGGCTCCGGTCCTCGGCGGTACGCAACGACGCCGCCATTGACGCCGTCAGCACCAGGTCCGGGTCGCGTACGCCGCGTGCGTCGAGGAGGCGCCGCACGCCGGCCGCGACGGCGGCGAGTACGACGTCGTTGACCGTCGCTCCGTGCGCGTGGGCGACGCGACGGATCTCGGCGAGGTCGCAGCGCACCAGGCTCAGCCGGCGGTGTGGTCCGACGGGACCGTCGAACGGTACCCTCGGGGCCTTGCCGCGCCGCACGAGCGCGCGCACCTGCCGCATCCGCAGGGCGGCCCGTCGCGCCGCCACCGTCGGCCGCACCGCCCGGATCCGATGCCGCGCGGCCGTGGTCCGGCGGCGCAGGTTGTCGCGGACGAGGGCGTGCACCGAGGGCACCTGCACCGGGGTGGGCACGGGAACCTGCCCCTCGTCGGCCGGCCCCTCGTCGGCCGGCACGGAGGCGGTGTCGAGGAGCGCGCCGAACAGTTCGAGGGCGGCGATACCGTCGGCGACCACATGGTGCAGCCGCACGAGCAGCGCGATCGTCTCGTCGTCGCGACCGGTGAGCAGCCACATCTCCCACAGTGGCCGCGACCGGTCGAGGCGCGGCTCGTCGAGTTCCGCGCACGCGCGCACCAGGGCTGCCTCGTCGCCGGGCGCGGGCAGGGCGCGGGTCCGGACGTGGTACGAGATGTCGAAGCGCGGGTCGTCGACCCACACCGGCGGTCCGGCACCCGGCGGCGGCCAGTGCAGCCGCTGGCGCAGCCGCGGTGCTCGACGGGTGCGGCGCTCGACGTGGTCGCGGATCGCCGCCAGGCGGAGCCGTCCGGCTGCATCGCACAGCGGCGTCCCGTCCACGACGACGAGCGCCGCCACGTGCATCGGCACCCCGCGGTCCTCGACGCGCAGGTTGCCCACGTCGAGCGGACTCAGCCGCTCGAACCGGGGCCGCTGCTCCGCCATGGATTCGTCCTGCCGTCGTGGCCGCGCGGGGCCCGGGGACCGCTCAGCGCCCCCCGGGGCGTCTCGGTGGCATCTTCGTCGCCAGGACCGCGGCCTGGGTGCGGCGCTCCACACCGAGCTTGGCCAGCAGCCGCGACACGTAGTTCTTCACCGTCTTCTCGGCCAGGAACATCCGTTCGGCGATCTGACGGTTGGTCAGCCCCTCGCCGAGCAGCGCGAGCAGGTTCCGCTCCTGCTCGGTCAGGTTCGCGTACGGGCCGTCGCTGCCGCTGGTGTCGGCGCGCAGCTTCGCCATCAGCGTGGTCGCGGCGCGGCTGTCGAGCAGGGACTTGCCGGCGCCCACGTCCCGCACGGCCCGGATCAGCTCGGTGCCGCGGATGTCCTTGAGCGCGTATCCGCTCGCGCCGGCGAGGATCGCGTCGAGCATCGCCTGCTCGTCGGTGAACGAGGTCAGCATCAGGCAGCGCAGTTGCGGCATCTGTGAGAGCAGCTCCCGGCACAGCTCGATGCCGTTGCCGTCCGGGAGCCGGACGTCGAGCACGGCCACGTCGGGTTCCGCGGCCGGAACCCGGACGAGGGCCTCGCCGTACGACGACGCCTCCCCCGCGATCGTCAGGTCGGGATCCGTGGTGAGCAGATCCGCGATGCCACGGCGGACCACCTCGTGGTCGTCGACGAGAAAGACCCTGACCATGCGGCAGCCTCCAATCCCCGGACAGCACGGTACCGCACGGTGAGCCCGCTCACACCGGCTCGGACCGGGCGGTCGACGGCCGCAGAACGATCAGCTGCCCGCGCCGGGCCACCACGGCAGCGTGGTGCGCCGCCCGCTGATGTGCTCGACGTCGATGACGAGGAGCGGATCCGTCGGGCCGATGCCCCACGGCACACCGTGGTCACCGTCGAATCCGAGGAGGCCGTCGGTGCCCCGCACGAGCCGGGCGCGGCCGATCGCGACCACGCTCCATCCCGTCCGGACCGCCTCCTCGAGCTGCTCGGCATGGAAGGCGAGCAGCCCGCCGTCGAAGCGCTCGAACCACCCGTCGTCCCCGGTGGGAACGACGATCTCGCCGTTCGGGGCGGCAAAGGTCACCGGATGCACCGCCGGCAGTGCGCCGTCGGTGTAGACCAGACGGCCGGTCGGCACCGAGCGCAACAGCGCCATGCACCGCCCCGGGGGGAGCGGGGATTCCGGACCCGTCGTCATCCTGGACCTTCTTCACCTGTGGAGACGTTCTCCGACTCCACAGTGGTCCGTCGTGTCCGCAAGCAGCAGGGTCGAAAGTCGTCACCGTGGGGGCGCAAGTCACCGCGGCGGCGGCGGTCCGCGGATTACCCTCGGCACAATGGGAGAAACCGGGCCTTCCGAAGCGGCCGGGGCGGGGCCCGGGGCCCGGGATCCACTGAAGGGGTGAGCGATGGCTGCCGACGAGGAACCGTTGCTCTCGGGCACGCTGTCCCAACTGCGGCTGCGGGAGCTGCTCGCGGAGGTCCAGGACCGCATCGACCAGGTGATCGTCGCGCGCGATCAGATCGACGGGCTGCTCGAGGCCGTGCTCACGGTCGCGTCCGGCCTCGAGCTCGAGGCGACGCTCGCACGCATCGTGCACGCGGCCATCGAACTCGTGGACTGTCGTTACGGCGCCCTGGGCGTGCTCAATCGCCGTGGCGACGGACTGCAGAACTTCGTGTACGAGGGCATCGACGAGGACGCTCGCGCGTCGATCGGCGACCTCCCCACCGGTCACGGCCTGCTCGGGCTGCTGATCGAGCAACCGAAACCGATCCGTCTCGACAACCTGGCCCAGCACGTGGCCTCGTCCGGCTTCCCGGACCACCACCCGCCGATGCGGACCTTCCTGGGTGTCCCGGTCCGGGTGCACGGGGAGGTGTTCGGCAATCTCTACCTCACCGAGAAGGCGAACGGCCAGTCCTTCACCGAGGACGACGAGGTGATCGTGCAGGCCCTCGCGGCCGCGGCGGGCATCGCGGTGGACAATGCGCGCCTGTTCGAGGAGGCCCGGCTGCGGCAGCGCTGGCAGGAGGCCACGAGCGAGATCCGGGCGGAACTACTGGCCGATACCGCCCCGCAGGACGTGCTCGACCTGATCGCCCGGCGCGCGCTGGTGCTGGCGGAGGCGGACCACGTCCAGATCGCCCAGCCCGAGGACACCGACGTGCCGCCGGAGGAGGTCTCGGCCCTGGTCGTCACCGCGTACGCCGGTTCGGACCCCGCGGCGTTCGAGGGCAAACGGATCCGGGTGGAGGGCACCGCGACCGGGGTCGTGTACCGGGGCGGGCGACCGCTCCAGGTCACGGAGTTCGACGGCGACGGCGACGGCGACCGGCACGGACCGGCGCTGCTGCTGCCCCTGCGTGCCTCGGCCGACACCGTGTCGGGGGTGCTGTCGGTCGTTCGCACCGCGGGTCGGGAACCCTTCGACGACCGTCAGCTCTTCCTCGCCACGTCCTTCACCGACCAGGCGGCGCTCGCGCTGAAGCTGGCCGACGACCAGCGGCGGCTCAATTCCCTGACCGTGTTCGCCGACCGGGACCGGATTGCGCGGGATCTGCACGACCATGTCATCCAGCGGTTGTTCGCCCACGGCCTGAACCTGCAGAGCACGCATGCCCGCACCCGCTCCCCGGAGATCCGCGGGCGCCTGGCCGACATGATCGACGACGTGCAGAGCATCATCACCGATGTGCGCACCGCGATCTTCGACCTGCACAGCGGGCCGGAGAGCGGCCGGCAACTGCGCCAGGCCCTGCAGGACATCGTCGCCGAACAGACCGCCGATGCGGGCCTGCGCACCGTGGTGCGCATGTCGGGGCCGCTCAACGTCATCACCGGTCCCCTCGCCGACCACGCGGAGGCGGTGCTGCGGGAGGCGATGAGCAACGTGGTGCACCATTCCGGCGCGGACACCGTCACCGTCACCGTGTCGGTGGACGACTACCTCACCCTCGACGTCACCGACAACGGCATCGGTCTTCCGGCCACCGTCGCGCGCAGTGGACTGCACAACCTCGCCTCCCGGGCGGAGGACGCCGCCGGCACCTTCGCCGCTGCCGCGCTCGCCACCGGTGGCACCCGTGTGCTGTGGTCGGCTCCCCTGCCCGAGGACTGAGCTCGCGCCGCCGCGATGCGAGCATGGCCCGCCCCCGCCGCTCACCCGGGTACCGCCACCCAGTTCAGCGGCCTCTCCCGTTCAGCGGCCTCTCCCGTTTCAGCGGCCTCGCCCGTTCAGCGGCGCAGCCGGGCGTTGAGCCGGGCCGCCTGGCGGGTCAGGTGGTCACGCTCGGCGAGGTTCGGAGCCTTCCGGGCTGCCTCCGCGTACAACCGCGCCGCCGTCGCCGGGTCGCCGGCACGCTCGTGGAGGTACGCCGCCACCGCGCTATAGCGGGGCAGCGAGTCGTCCAGCGCCGCGAGCGCGGCGAGGCCGGCCTGCGGCCCGTCTGCCTCACCCACGGCCACCGCACGGTTGAGCCGGACGACCGGGCTGTCGGTCAGCCGGACGAGCTCGTCGTACCACTCGACGATCTGCACCCAGTCGGTCTCCTCGGCGCTGGGGGCATCGGCGTGGAGTGCCGCGATGGCCGCCTGGGCCTGGAACTCGCCCAGCCGGTCACGGGCGAGCGCCGCCTGCAGGATCTCGACACCCTCGGCGATCGACTCGGTGTCCCATCGGTTGCGGTCCTGCTCGGCGAGGGGCACCAGACTGCCGTCGGGTGCCGTCCGGGCGGCGCGCCGGGCGTGGTGGAGCAGCATGAGAGCGAGCAGCCCCGCCACCTCGGGATGGTCGATCGCGGCGGCGAGCTGCCGGGTGAGCCGGATGGCCTCGGCCGCGAGATCGACGTCGCCGGAGTACCCCTCGTTGAAGACGAGATAGAGCACGCGCAGCACGGTGGCGACGTCGCCGGGCCGGTCGAACCGCACCCCGGAGACGGTGCGCTTGGCCCGGCTGATGCGCTGCGCCATGGTCGCCTCGGGCACCAGATACGCGCGGGCGATCTGACGGGTGGTCAGTCCGCCGACGGCACGCAACGTGAGGGCGACCGCGGACGACGGCGTCAGCGACGGGTGGGCACACAGGAAGTAGAGCTGGAGAGTGTCGTCCACCGCAGGAACAGGCGCCGGCTCGGCGCCGTGGCCGCTCGGCCGGCTTCGCTCCGCGTAGACGAGGTCCTCGCGGCGCCGGCGGGCGCCGTCCGTGCGGGCGGCGTCGAGGAACCTGCGCCAGGCCACCGCGATCAGCCAGCCCTTCGGGTCCCGGGGTGGGTCGGCCGGCCAGGTGCGGATCGCCTCGACGAGCGCATCCTGCACGGCGTCCTCGGCCGCCGCGAAATCTGCTCCGCGGCGGACGAGGATTCCGAGCACGCTGGGCACGAGAGTGCGGAGTTCGAGCTCGTTCACCGGACGGTCACTCCGTCACGTTGGGCGGTGCCGTCAGGAAGGGGCGCACCTCGAGCCACTCGTGGATCGGCTTTCCCCCCGCGCCGGGGGCGGCCGACAACTCGCCGGCGAGCTCGACGGCGCGTTCGTAACTGTCGACGTCGATCACCATCCAGCCGGCGATGAGGTCCTTCGTCTCGGCGAACGGGCCGTCGGTGACGGGGGGCCGGCCCTCGCCGTCGTACCGCACGAACACCCCCTCCGGGGCGAGTGCCTGACCGTCGACGAACTCGCCGGTCTTTTCGAGCCGGGCCGCGAAATCGTGCATGAACTGCATGTGGGCCGAGATCTCCGCCGGCGTCCACTGGTCCATGGGCACGTCGTTGACGGCAGCCGGGGCGCCGCGGTAGTGCTTGAGCAGCAGGTACTTGGCCATCGTGTTCTCCTCGGTGCTGGTGCGACCCATTGTGGTCGCATTCGATTCGGGGACGGAGCCGGTCGTGCGTTCTCGACATCGCCGTCCGAATTCTCTCGAATCCGCCCCGAATCCGGGATGCGCCGCCCGGAGCCGAAAGGTCGCGTTTCTCCGATATGCGCCGGATCGTCGTGGCGCAGGGACTACCATCGAATTCGGCGAGGGAACCCGATGAACACGAATTCGAACGCACTGGACGACCAGGTCCGGGCCGTACACCAGTTGGTACGCACGCAACTGCGCATCCTCGAAATCCGCCACGCGCACAGCACACGT
>NZ_AJFC01000250.1:0-660 GCF_000256505.1 Rhodococcus sp. P14
TGCGGCGGACATCCGCCACGTTTCCGAACGATGCGACGCGCTCGAACGAATTCTGCATTCGCGCACGACCTCTGCGACCGGATCGTCGTCCCGGGCAGCGCGGCTGAGCGACTGCATCGCCACCATCGCCGGGTCGGCGGACAGGCGCAGCGTCGTCGCCCTCGAACACGTCCTCGCGGACCAGCTGGCCGACCGGCTCCACACCCTCGAATCCCTCGCGATCGCCCTCGGGGACCGGCCGCTGCAGCAGTGGGCACGTGGACTCCACTCCGTCGGCGCCGCCTGATTCCGCTGCCGTTTCCGTCCCGCCCGCCGGGGTGACGTGCCAGGCTGGAGCCACGGTCCTGCCGAGCTGTGTCGGCGGCCCGGTTGGAGGAGACGATGACGTCCACGCTGCCTCGACGTGCCGGATCCGACCGCGACGATGTCCGGATGCTGACCATGGGCGTCGAGGAGGAGTTGCTGCTCGTCGATGCCGACTCCGGCCGGCCCCGGCTCAACAGCGCGGCCGTCGTGGCGGGTGCCCGCGACGCCGGGCTCGACCTTCAGCTCGAACTGTCGCGCTGCCAGGTCGAGACCGCCACCTCGGTCTGCACACGGATCGACGAGCTGCGCCGGGAACTGCGCGTCTCGCGGGCGGTCGCGGCGGGCGCCCCCCCC
>NZ_AJFC01000251.1:0-12184 GCF_000256505.1 Rhodococcus sp. P14
GGCCGTACCTCCACTGGAGACCACCCCGCCGGGGGCGCTGACCGACGCCGCCCGGTACCGGCGGATGGCCCGGCACTTCGGGGCGGTCACCGACCAGGTGATCTGCGGCTGCCACGTCCACATCGGCGTCCCCGATCGCGAGGTTGCCGTGCAGGTCTGCAATCACCTGCGGCCCTGGCTGCCCGCCCTGCTCGCGCTCACGGCGAACTCGTCCGTCACGGCCGGCGCCGACACCGGCTACGCGAGCTGGCGACACATCCAGTGGGGGCGCTGGGCCAGCGGCGGGCCGCCGCCCTACTTCCGGTCGGCTCGGCACTACGACGACGTCGTCGCGATGATGCTCGACGCCGGCGTCGTCCTCGACCCCGCGATGGTCTACTGGGACATCCGGCTCTCACCGCACCTGCCCACTCTCGAGATCCGGATCTGCGACGTGCCCGCCACGATCGAGGAAACCGTCACCGCCGCCGCACTCGTCCGTGGGCTCGTGTCCACCGCACTCACCGCGGTCCACCGCGGGGACCCGGCACCCCGGCTCGAGGCCGAGCGGCTCGAGGCCGCGTGCTGGCGCGCCGCCCACGAGGGCATCGACGGACACGGAATGGACCCGCTGACGCAACGGCCCGTCCGTGCCGCCCGGTTACTGGGTTCGCTGCTCGCACACGTGCGACCCGGCCTCGAGGAAACCGGCGACTTCACGTCCACCCGCGCGTCCGTGCGGCGGATCCTGCGCCGGGGCAACGGCGCGCGACGGCAGCGGCGCGCGCTCGCGATGTCCCGCACCGCCGCGGACTTCGTCGCGGAACTGGCCCGCATCACCGTCGAGGACTGTGCACCGTCCGCTCCCCCGCCGCCGGCCCGGTGAGCGCCCCTACCCGGCCGGCGCGGCGCCGATGTCCTCGTGCCACAGATCCGGGTGCTCGGCGACGAACGTCGTCATCATGTCGATGCAGCGTCGATCGTCGAGCACCGTCACCTCGACGCCGTGCTCGGCGAGCCAGTCGTGGCCGCCGGTGAAGGTGACGCTCTCCCCGATCACCACCGCGCCGATCCCGAACTGCCGGATCAGGCCACTGCAGTACCAGCACGGTGACAACGTCGTCACCATGATCGTCGCACGGTAGTCGCGGCGGCGGCCCGCGGACCGGAAGGCGGCGATCTCGGCGTGCAGCGACGGGTCGTCCTCCTGCACGCGCCGGTTGTGACCGCGGCCGAGCAGGGTCCCGTCCGCGGCGAACAGGGCCGCGCCGATCGGGATGCCGCCCTCGGCGAGGCCCAGCCGGGCCTCCGCGAACGCGACGTCGAGCATCGCGTCCGCCGAAGGGCTCCCCACCGACCCGCGTGCGTTCGTCACGGCACCACCCCGAATCCCGGTCAGGTGAACGACTTGTGGATCTGCGCGCCGTAGCGGCGGACGATCTTCTGCTTGGTCGCAGTGTAGGCGTGGACGTCGTCCTGCAAGCCCCTGTTCTCGAGGGATCGTCGTGCGAGTTCGCCGGCGATCACATCGAGGAACAACTCGGCCAGCAGCAGCCGCGCCGAGTCCCGGAACCGGCCCCGGCCGTCGAGGTACAGCTGCACGGTGGGATCGCCGGTGTTGATGAGAATCGTGCGATGCTCGGGGTCGTACACGGCGCGTCCACCGTCGTCCCGAGATAACGCAGGTCGTAGCCGACGAACATGTCCTCGCCGTGGTCCCGGGACACCCGCCGGCGCTGCACCGGACGAGGCGGCGCCGGGTGCGGCCGCGGCGCATGGTGCGGCGACGGCGCGTCCTCGGCGACGACGATCTCACACCACGCCCAGAACGCACCGGACCGCACCATGATCTCGCCGCGCTCCCCGGGTGTGTCGCCCACGACGGTCCATTCCAGCCGCTGCACACCGGTCCTCTGCTCCACGGCGATCTCGGTGGGCCGTGGGTCGATCCGCAGCGAGTCGGGCAGCGTGTACGAGATCGTCAGCCGGTCGTCGCCGGGAAGGCGCTCGGTGTCGACCTCCAGGGTGACGTGGAACGGGTGGCCGGGCCGGCGGTAGTAGAACGGCGTCGTGAACTGCAGGACGACCGCGTCCTCCGTTCCGGTTGCCGCCGGCGGCGCCGAGGCCGGCGACGGGCCGAGACCGAGGTCCCGGATCGCGGACTCGCTCATCCGGTGCAGCAGGCGGTCGATCATGTGCGCGGTGGTCCCGGAGGTCGTCGCGTGCTCGAGACGTGTGAGCTGATCCCGTTCGGCGAGAACGTATTCGGTGAGCCGGGCGCTGACCGCCTTCGCGAACGCGGCGACGAACGGATCCTTCTCGTTGAGGCCCTCGCGCTCGTCGCGGACGACCGGCTCGCCCCGCCCGAGCCGCTCGATCAACGCCTCGCAGCGCACCGTGCCGAACAGGTACTCGGCGCCCACCTGGTTCTCGTACGCGAACAACTGGCAGTCGAGCACGGCGAGGCCGGACACGACGACGAGGCCGTTGGTGCGCTCGTCGCCCGACATGGTCAGTTCGACGCCCTTGGCCCGCTTCACGGTGAGGGTGAAGCTGTGTTCGGTGCCGTCGTAGACGAAACTGCCGGGCGCCTCGGGACCGATCAGGACGACCGCCGGGGGTTCGTCGAAGAGCACCCTGCCGCTGCGCTGGATCTCCCGCCGGCCGGCGACGTGCACCACCTCGACGGTGCGCCGCGACAGCACCTCCCGCAGATACACGTTGTCGGACAGTGCCTGCACCACGGTCTGGAACCGGGAGATGACCACGTGCGGGTTCTCCACGACCAGGGTCACCCGGGTGCCGTTGCCGTCGAGACCGAGGCGTTCCCGGTCGTCGTCCTCGACGGGCCGGTCGCCCCCGTGGTCGTCGTACAGGTAGCCGCCGTTCTCGCCGCGGAACAGGTCGATGCGGGTGAACCGGCCGCCCCTGACGGTCTCGAGCGTCCCGGCGCCGACCCCGAACACGGCCTGTTTGAGGCCGCGCCCGAAGTAGCCGCGGCCGTGTCCCTCGCCGCGCGAGAGCGGACTGTGCGCGCCCCCGTACGCCAGGATGCGGGCGGCCTGGTCGAACGGCATCCCCTCGGCGTGGTCGGTGACCTGCAGGACCGCACCCGACTGGTGGCGCTCGTAGGTGATGTCGATGCGGGCCTCGGCTGCGGCGCCGCCGTTGCCCAGACGCGAGTAGCTGTCGTCGCTGTTGGTGATCAGCTCGACGAGCGCCTTCTCGATCGAGGCGAAGCGTCGCGAATCGATGCCGATCACGCGCTGGTCCACGGGAATGGGGGCGACTGCCATCGTTCCTGCCTTGTCTGTTCCGTCGGGAAGCCCCGGGGGCGGCGTCCCGAACTTGCCGTGATCGTACCGACGTCCGCGCCGATCCCGGCGCACCCGCATCGCCGGGCGGCGTCACCGCATTTCGTCGCACCCCGTCGACTCCAGGTACTCGTCCGGCAGCCGTCCTTCGGTGACGACCTCACCGCCGGTCCACGTGAACGTCAGCTCCGCGAACCCGGTGGCGGCCGCGTGCGGCTCGCCCTCGCGCGGGTAGGTGTATTCGACGTCGAGGGAGTCGAAGGCCGTGGCGACCACCGCCGGGTTCAGCGCGCATGGCGTGGCCGTGCCGACGTACTCGCCGCGGTGGAACAGCAGCAGGTGGGTCGGTGACGACCCGGTCGCCCCCACGATGCCGACCTGCGCGTAACTGAGGTCGCTGCAGCGGTTGTAGTTGCCGTTGTACGCCCGCAGCCATGTCGCGTCGGGGATCTGTTGGGGCGGGGGCAGCTGCTCGATCACCGCGAACACCTCCGGCGCGTCGAGGTCGACGGCGGGATCGCACGGCTGCTCGTCCGCCGTCGTGGCCGCCACCGACCCGCCGACAGGTGCCTGGCGTGAGGAAGTCGCGGTGGCCGGTTCGGCCACCGGCTGCCCGTCCTGGGTCTGCGCGCATCCGGCGAGGAATGCAATCGCGGCGACCGACACGACGCTGAGACCGGCTGTGCGACTCGACATGGGGCTCCTCGGGCACTCGGGTGCGACGGCGGTCGCCGCGACGGGAACGGATTCTGTCAGTTCGGACCGGTCCGGACGAGAGCTGCGTGGAAGTGTCGCCGTGTGGAAGTGTCGCGGAATGGATGTACCGAGCCTCGACGCAACGCCCACGGTCCCGAAGGCGGGGAACGAACCGCTGCACGAGTCCGGGCGCCTCCTCGGGCAACAGTTGCGGGACTTCTGGGCGTGGGCGTACTCGGACCTGCTCGGCAACGCGATGCGAGGCGTTCTCGCCGAATACCTCGTCGGCACCGCGCTGGGGTGTGTTCACGGTCGTCCCCGACCACCAGCGGCACAGCCGCCGCCGGCCGGGAGTTAACGTGTCCTGCGAGTCCCGCGATGAGAAGTGCGTTCCACTCGGGTCGTCCGAGGACGGACCGAAGTCCGACAACGGTTCACGCGGAAGCTCGAGGTTGCGGCGCCCAGGTTCAAGTTCAAGTGGTCGAACCTCCTACCCGTGCTTTTTCGGGACCTGAGCGATGCGCTCCTCGAGATCTACGACCCCGATGCAGGCCCGGCCGACGCGCTGCGAACGGTCTACGGCGCCCGCCCCACAGTCGAATTCGTTCGCGAGGCGTGGCCCACGCTCAGGGAATCCTGGCTCCGGAGCGACAAGGAATCCCGGCACCGGATTGTCGACGCGCTCCAAAAGGCGCGGAACGAACACGGCCTGGCCAAGGGCACCAGGGCCCAGATGACGTACCTCCGGAATCTGAGGAACTCCAAGACACTGCGGGACATCGTAGGGGCGGAACTGATCGAGGTCGGTGAGGTGGACCGACACGACGAGCCCGGCCCGCGAGCAGCGATCGACACGGCGGCGACCACCCACCGACCGGACAGCGCGGGGAGGACGACACCGTCCGTCCCCGACCGGGCGCACGCGGCGCCGAGGAGGGTGCCGGCATCATTCCTCGCAACGGACCGGTCCTTGTCGATCACACCAGAAAGCGGGTATCCGAGTTGAGCGCCACGTCGAGTTCCGCCGAGTCGCCGGTAGTGGACGCGGCGGAACTCGACGTCGCCCCCGGCTCGATCGTCGTGGTGCGGGACGAGGAGTGGCTGGTCACCCAGGCCGAGGGGGCTCCGACGGGTGGCTCGTCCGAGCGCGGGGCCTGTCGGAACTCGTCGCCGACAGCACCGCCGCGTTCTACTCGAATCTGGACCGGATCGAGGTGCTCGATCCGGCGAAGGCTCAGGTGGTGGCCGACGGCTCCGACGGGTATCGCAACAGACGTCTCTGACTCGAGGCGCTGCTGCGCAAGACGCCCGTCCCCTACGGCGTCGCCGAACAGCGCGATGAGTTCGGTGCGCTGCCCACCGCGGCCGGACCGCGACCTCGTCGACGAGGAGGACGAGATGATTCCTGCGTCACTGGTGTGGCAGCTCGAGCAAGCGTTGCGCATCGTGCCGAGCGTCCGCCGCACTACCGCGTCCAAGCTGATCGCACGCAAGCGTCCCCGGCTGTATCCGATCTACGACGCGGTAGTCGGCAACGTACTCGGTACCGAACGCGCCTACCTCGAGCACCCTGTTGCGGGCAGATAGCCAGGGTCGTCGAGCGGGTCCGCCTCAGGGCACGGTGCTCGGGCTCAGTCCTGCCACGGCGGGAACTCCCCCTCCGCGCGCATGTTCGGATCGTCCCACCATGGGTCGCCGTAGAGCTCGTAAGGATCGCCGAGTTCACGCAGCCGCGTCTCGCCGAGGGCGGTGATCGCCGCGCGAAACACCTCCGTGGTCGCCGCCTGACGGGGGGACGCCTCCAGGTAGCCGACCTCACCGTCGAAGCCGTGCGCGATCCGGTCCATTGCCTCGTCCAGTGGAACGTCCCACGGCTCCCACGGCCGACCGTCTCCGGGCCAGCCGCCGAGGCAGAGGAATCCGCGTTCCGCCAGGTCGCGAATGATCGCGAGGACCCGACCGGACGAGCAGTCGTCGGGGGTGATCCGTTCCGTCAGGGCGACGAACGATCCCAGGGGCATCCAGTCGTCGGACAGTTCGTATAGCAGGAAGTGCTCGAGCCGGGGATTGATCATGCGACATGCACCTTCATTCTCCTCACATTCGGAAATACCACGTCGATGGTGGTGCCGTCCGAGCGCGCCGTGACTGTCGCGCCCCGTCTCACCACCAGCTCGCCTTCGGTACTGCGACAACGCCTCAGGGCATTGATCCTCGAATCCGCCAGTGCCGCCACCTCGTCGACCGCGAGCGTTGTGTCACAGGGACTTCCGCAACGTTCAGCCTCGCCGGACCCCGTAACGCCGGACCGGCCCTTCCCGATCATGAAACGAGCCGGATCGGTACCGAGCGAAGGAGACCCTGCAGTGATCGGACGAATTCTGACAGTCACGGTCGCGGCCGTGGCCGCCACCATGGCGATCGCGCCTGCGGTCGCCCTCGCTCAGGACGGCGCTCCGCGCTACGACGCGACCGAATTCTTCGTCACCCCGTTCGATCCCGGGGCGTTCGGCGAGAACGCGCACAAGGCACTGATTCTCAGCCCGTACGGCACCGGACACCGGATCGAATGCCAGTCCTTCCACGGGCAGACCGCCAACTGCATCCAGCACATCCCGGGCGGGCAGACGAACCCGCTGATCCGGCTCAGTCCCCTTCCTGCCCCCGGCCAGAGCATCCGCCAGGTATGGGCGTACAACCCCATCGCTACCGGCAGCGCCGGCTGACCCAGGACGCGCGGCGAAGTGACGATGCGCCAACACGCCCATCCGGTCTCGAGCACACCTCGAGCCGCCTCGACGCCGTACCCGCTTGTTCCGGCCTCCGGATACCCGCCGCCAAGACAGGACCGCACCATGCTGACACGATCTCCGCTGCGCACGTCGCTGCGCCGCCTTGCCACCGTCACCGCGACCGTCGCCGCCGCGACCGGGCTGACGGTGCTCACCGCCCCGACCGCGTCCGCGTCGACGTTCACCCGCACCGTCGGCGTGCACGACATTCCGGGCATCTTCATCGGAAACACCGGCTCGGTCGGCAATATCACTCCCTTCATCAACGCGGCGGTATACATGCGCACCGATCCGAGTACTCCGCCGCTGCACGGGTGGACCATGGACTTCGACTACTGCCCGTGCACGGTGCACTGGCGCAACGAGACGACCGGCGTCACTGGCACCGCCGACCCCTTCACCGACCTGCTGCCGGCACAGACCGGAGCGGGCACCATCACGGCCACGGTCACCATCGACGGAGCAAGCATCACCGTGCAGTCGGGCACCGCGACCTGGCACGCCGCGTGAACGAGCCGTGACCCCAGGGCCGGACAGCCCACGCACAGTTCCGATTCCACACACGGCGGATGTGACCGAGGGGGATGCTCCCGCCGGCGAGCGTGCCCCTTGACCTTCACACTGTGACAAGCGCTCGAATGGTCTGCGAAGGAGGTGCTTCCCATGAACACAGCCAGCTACGGCGAGCCGGATGCTCGCCTCGTCGATGCCCTCACCGGTGACGATCCGGCGACTCGTCTGCGGGCGGCGCTCGAGGCCGGCACCGTCGCCGACGAGCGGCTCACGACCATCCTCGTCGACCGGTGCGGCGTCGAACCGGACTTCTTCGTCCGCGACATGTTGACGTGGGCACTGTGCCGGCTCCCGGCCGACGTCACCGTGCCGAGACTCCTCGAGGAACTCGACTCCGGCACCGCGCAGGCCCGCAGCCAGGCCCTGCACACGCTGTCCAAGATCGGCGACCGGAAGGCCTGGCCTGCGGTGTCGACGATGCTGCACGACGGAGACGACGACGTCGCCCGCAGCGCATGGCGGGCCGCTGTCGCGCTCGTGCCGGCCGGCAGCGAGGGCCGGCTCGCCGCGGCTCTGGGGATCGCACTCGGACGAGGCGACCACGACCTGCAGCTCAGCCTCAGCCGTGCACTGGCGATGCTCGACGAGGCGGCCGTGCCGGTCCTGGAAGCTGCCACCGCGAGCTCCGACCCCGGCATCCGGGCGCATGCGGAAGCCACCGAACGGCTCCGCCTCGATCCCGACAGCGGGTTCACGCTGTCGCTGGAGCTGGCGAAACGGGTCGCCGCCACCGCACCGGACCGAGCCGGCAGGTGATGGGATGTTGATCGGTGAGGTCTCGCGGCGTTCCGGCGTGAGCACTCGCATGCTGCGCCACTACGACGGCCTGGGTCTGGTGAGGCCGACGGGCCGCACGTCCGGCGGCTACCGCGAGTACACCACCGACGACATCCGCCGCCTCTTCCATGTGGAGAGTCTCAGGAGTCTGGGCTTGTCACTGCACGAAACCAAGCGCGCGCTGGACGAACTCGACTTCGCGCCGGCCGAGTTGGTGCGCGACCTGATCCGGCACACCCGGGCGCGGATCGCCGCCGAGACGGAACTGCTCGCGCGACTCGAGCGGGTCGATTCGGCCGCGCCGGAGGCGTGGGAGGACGTCCTGCGCATCGTCACACTGCTGCACGCGTTCGACTCCGAGTCGGGGTCCCACCGTCAGCAGGCCGTCCTGTCGCAGCACGAGAACGCCGCGCTGCCCGTCGAAGCCCTGGCCGAGGCAGTGCTCGCAGAGGACGACCCGAACGTCGCCGGGGCGCTGCGCTGGTCGTTGGCGAGGGCCGGGGCTGCCGGGCTGGCTGAGTTGGCCGCCGGGCTGGACTCGGCAGACGCCGACGTCCGGCGGCGGGCGATCGTCGCTGTCGCGGAGATGCACCTCCCGGACGCGACCGCACTGCTGAAGAAGGCACTCGACGACAGCGACACCACCGTGCGCGACCGTGCCGCCGTGGCCCTCGGCTCCCGGGGCGCCGGGGAGGCCGTGCCGATCCTGCTGGAGATGGTCGTCGAGGGCCGGGCCGACGTCGAAGCCGCCGAGGTTCTGGGCATACTGGCCGCCGCATCGGTGTCCACGGTCGACGTCGTCCGAGCCGTGCAGGAGGTGCTCGACGGCACGCTCGACGCAGCCGCACGCTTGCGCGTCACGCAGGCGCTCGCCGAGATTCCCGGACCTGCGGCGCGGGACGTCCTCGTCGCACTGACCGGCCACCACGACCGGGTGATCGCAACGACCGCGTCCGTGATCCTGGACAGGCGCGCGTCACCGTGAACGGTGCGGGCGAGCGGTGACTGCCGGGGTGTTGCTCGATCGCTCTGTACCGGTAGGCGTCCTGATCGGCGACCTGTTCCCAGTCGAGGGTGACGGTGGCCCCGACGGTCATGGTGCGGAAACCCTCGGCGGCGATGTTGCTGTAGTGCGCCCAGCACCCGTCCGGGGTCGGTTCCGCGTCGGGGCGGTCCTTCGGGAAGCACCTCGACGCCACCGGCGGTCGGTGCTCGGTCGGCGTCCAGGAAAGCCCATGCCACCCGCGCTCGTCGAACGCCGCGAAGCGACGGCCCCCTACGAGTCGTGCCTCGACTCCCACAACCCGATCACGTTTCCCTCGGTGTCGGAGAAGTACGCCGCGAATCCCATGTCGCCGACGGGCATTCGGGCGGAGATCGTCTTCCCGCCGAGCGATTCGATCCTCTGCAGCGCGGCATCGATGTCCTCGACGTCGACGGTCACGACGGGACTTCTCAGTTCGTCGCGCCGGAACATGCCGCCGTTGATGTACCCGGGTTCGGTGGAGGAGCCGGTCTCGTCGACGGGCCCCGTGGTGACGAGGGTGTAGTCCATGCCGGGGACGTCCGAGAGCGACCAGCCGAACGCGTCGCGGTAGAAGGACCGGGCGCGGTCACCGTCGTCGTAGGGCAGCTCGAAGTGCACGATGCGTCCTGCCATGGCGTTCGCCTCCTGTGCGACCGGACGGCTTCAGCGTAGTCCCCGCGAACGGGTGTACTCGCCCGATCGTGGCCGATCCGCGCTAAGCCGCAGCTAAGCGCCACCGGGTTTGCTCGACGGTGACGATACGGGCGAGCGAGGAAGAACGATGGACGAGAGCACGTTGGCCACGCATTTTCGGGCGGTGCTGCAGTTGACGCGGACGCAGGTCGAGGTACTGGAGGCGCGTCGTCGACGCACCTGCGACCCGGTGGAGCTCGGTGGGCTTCGCCACCGACTGGAATACGCGCTCGGCTACCGGGACGCCCTGGAACAGGCCCTCCGGGAGGGCGGCGCGCCGCCCGAGCGCGCGTCGGTGCGGGCTGCGCGCCTGAGTCGCTGCGTGGAGCAGATCGCGACGACCGGCGACCGGCGCCAGGTGGCGATCCTGGAACGGGTCCTGCACGAGCAGCTGGTGGACCGCACCTGCGCCCTCGCCCGGCTCACCGCGGCCGGCGACCATCGCTCGGTGCACTACTGGGCACGGCGCTACCTGGCGCACTGCCGGAGCCTGGGCGACCCGCACCCGGCCGGGGTCGACGAGCGGTGGTCCGTCAGGTCACGGTGACGGTCATGCTCCGCTCGTCCGCCGACATGTGCTCGGCCCGCTGCAGCTGCAGCGACACCGGCCAGGTCCCGGCCCGCTTGGCGCGCAGGTAGAGGATGCGCTCGCTGCCGGCTCCGGGCAGCGGATTCCGGGACGGCACGAATCGCACGTCGCTGAGCAGCAGCCCCTTGCCGATGTGGGTCGGGCACCAGGTGTAGTCGCGGGAGGTGTTCTCCGGCAGGTGCAGTTCGATGGTGTCGCCCACGGCGACCTGCAGGTCCCGGGGTCCGGTGGTCACGTGCCTCATTGGACCAGCGTACGGCGGTTTTGTGATCTATGTCACTATCGAGAGCGATTCGGGGGACTCGTTCGTCGGAACACGTGTCGTGGGTCCGCGAGGCGGGTATCCGGAGCACCGGCATGGGAATCGACCAGGAAGTGGGAAGGCATATGGCCGCATCGGTGTCAGACGAGTTCGAGATCGAGGCGACGCCCGAGCAGGTGATGCGCGCGTTGACCGACATCGAGCGCATCCCGGAATGGTCGTCCTCTCACAAGGACGTGCAGGTCGAATCCCGACACGACGACGGCCGGCCCCGCGTCGTGCGCATGACGCTCGCCCTGTTCGGCATCTCGGACACACAGGTGATCGAGCACGAGTGGACCGAGGAGTCCACGTCGTGGACGCTGCTCGAGAGCGAGATACAGCACTCCCAGGACGGCGAGTATCTCCTGACGCGCACCGAGCGCGGGACGTGCGTGCGGGTGACGATGTCCACCGACCCGAAGATCCCGGTGCCGGGCTTCATGCTCAGGCAGGGACAGAAGCACGCGATCAAGACCATCCGCAAGGGCCTGACCGAGTTCGTCCTGCGGCACTACGCCTGACCCGGCACAGGCCCCGGCACGCCGAGCCGCCGGCGCGTCGTGCGCGCCGGCGGCTCGTCGCTTCCCGGGATCAGCTCAGGTGGTGGACCTCCTGCAGCCCATACACCGGCGTCGGGATCCCCTCGTGCCGGGCCTTGAGCTGCAGCGCCAGGTACAGCGAGTAGTGCCGCGACTGGTGCAGGTTGCCACCGTGGAACCACAGCCCTTCCTGCCGGGTGGGCTTCCACATGTTGCGCTGCTCACCCTCCCACGGGCCGGGGTCCTTGGTGGTGTCCGAGCCCAGGCCCCAGCACTTGCCGACCTTGTCGGCGACGTCCTGGCCGATCAGATCCGCCGCCCAGCCGTTCATCGAGCCGTAGCCGGTCGCGTAGACCACCAGGTCGGCCTCGAGCTCGGTGCCGTCCTCGAGGATCACGCTGTTCTCGGTGAGCTCGCGGACGCCGCCGTGGGCCAGCTTGATCTCGCCGTCGGCGACGAGTTCGGCGGCGCCGACGTCGATGTAGTAGCCGGACCCGCGGCGCAGGTACTTCATGAACAGCCCGGAGCCGTCGTCACCGAAGTCGAGCATGAACCCGGCCTTCTCGAGCCGGGCGTAGAAGTCGGCGTCGCGCTCACGGATCGCGTTGTAGACCGGGATCTGGAACTCGTGCATGATCCGGTACGGCAGGGACGCGAACGTCAGGTCGGCCTTGGCCGTCGTCATCCCCGCGGCCAGGGCCCGCTCGGAGTACAGATCGCCGAGGCCGAGGTCCATCAGTGAGTCGGACTTGACGATGTGCGTCGACGAGCGCTGCACCATCGTCACGTCGGCGCCGACCTCCCACAGCGCGGCGCAGATGTCGTGCGCCGAGTTGTTCGCGCCGATCACCACGGCCTTCTTGCGCGCATACGCGTCCGGTCCGGGGTGGTGACTGGAGTG